>CAZNDQ010000123.1:3396-9552 GCA_964571825.1 uncultured Planctomycetales bacterium
TGGTGTTCGCACTGCTGGAAGCAGTGGCACACGAGGGGACGGCTGGTGTGGGGAATGATTCATAGGTGACCTGTCGTAGGACGGACTGCGAGCTGGGGCGCGGCGATGAGGCCGTTTCGAAGAATCGAGTACGCGGTGGTGCGGCGGGAGTCTATTGGTGTTCGCACTGCTGGAAGCAGTGGCACACGAGCGGACGGCTGGTGTGGGGAAGTGACGCTTCCGTGCCCTGACGAAGGGTGCGCGGCGAATGCAGCATGGCGGCGAGGCCCGATCGAAGAATCGAGTACGCGGTGGTGCGGCGGGGATGGTGGATCGCGGGCATGGGAATTGCTTGGACCGAATGGGCGAGCTAGATTGTCGACAGGCGTGTTGAAGCGCGGTGCGGGGCCGGAGGGGGAAGGGGCCGTCGGCGCGGCAAAGTGCCCCAGAGGTGCGGTCAGGTCCCCATGCAGTATTCGACGTCGGGCAGGCGGTACGAGGCGCGGGTGCGTGAGGTCGGGCGACGGATCTTCGATCTGGCGCGGGCGGCCGAGCCGACGATCTTCCAATTCGGCTGGTGGAATCAGGCGGGGATGAGCCTGCTGATGGAGGATGCGCGGGCGCAGGCGCAGCTCTTCCGCTTCGTCAACGTGCTGCCGATCCTCGAAACGAACGAACAAGTCGTCGATCATCTGCGGCAATACCTGAGCGATGAGACGCTGAAGCTGCCGGGGGCGCTGCGGCTGGCGGTGAATCTGAGCCGGCCGGGGTCGCTCGTCGGGGCGATGTCGGCGTGGGCGGCGCGGTTCGGCGCCGCGCGGATGGCGCGGAGCTACATCTGCGGCTCGACGGCCCCCGAGGCGATCGCACACGTCGTGCGGCTGCGGCGACAGCGGATGGCGTTCACGATGGACATCCTCGGCGAGGCGACGACGAGCGAGCGGAGAGCGGACGGGTACGCGGCGGCGTACATGCGGCTGCTGGAGAGCCTGGCGCCGATCATCGCGCGCGAGCCGCGCGTGGACGTGATCGACCGCGACGAGCGCGGCGCCATTCCGCGCGTCAACATTTCAGTGAAGATCACGGCGCTGTATTCGAACGTTGATCCGATCGACCCGGTGCGGACGATTGCGGCGCTGTCGGCGCGGCTGCGGCCGATCCTGCTGCGGGCGCGGGAACTGGGGGCGTTCATCAACCTCGACATGGAGCAGTATGCGTACCGCGATCTGACAAGCGAGCTGTTCAAGACGCTGCTGATGGAGCCGGCGCTGCGCGACTGGGCGGACGTGGGGACGGTGGTGCAGGCGTACCTGACGGACGCGGAGGACCAGGTGGCGGACCTGCTGGCGTGGGTGCGGAAGCGCGGGACGCCGATCACGATCCGGCTGGTGAAGGGGGCGTACTGGGACTCGGAGACGCTGTCGGCGGTGCGCGAACGGCAGCGGATCCCGGTGTGGACGAACAAGTGGGAGTCGGACGCCTGCTTCGAGCGGATTGCGCGGACGCTGATGGAGAACCGGGAGTGGCTGCGGCCGGCGCTGGCCAGCCACAACGTGCGCAGCCTGGCGGCGGCGATGGTGACGGCGGAGATGATGGGGCTCGACCCGCGGGCGATCGAGCTGCAGATGCTGTATGGGATGGGCGATGCGCTGAAGTCGGCGATCGTCGAGACGGGGCATCGACTGCGGATCTACACGCCCTACGGCGATCCGGTGCCGGGGATGGCGTATCTGATCCGGCGGCTGCTGGAGAACACGTCGAACGATTCGTTTCTGCGGCAGGGGTTTGCGGAGGGGCGCGACGAGGACGAGCTGCTGCGCGATCCGGAGGAGATCGGGTTGACGGCTGAGCCGGCGGAGCTGCCGGAGGTGCGGCGGCAGGATTACTTTGACGATGAGGATGCGGACATGCCTCCGTTCGAGAACGTGGCGGATACGGGATTCGGCAGTGCGGAGAACCGGCAGAGGATGATCGCCGCGCTGGCGGCGGTGCGGCGCGAGGCGGAACGGGACTGGCCGTTGCGGATCGGGGGGAAGGACGTCGCGCCGGGCGGGTGGATCGAGTCGATGAACCCGGCCGATCCGCGCGAGGTGCTGGGGCGGGTGGCGCGGGGCGGGCGCGAGGAGGCGGAGCGGGCGGTCGAGGCGGCACAGGCGGCGCTGGCGGAGTGGTCGGCGACCGCGGCGGATGAGCGGATACGAATCGTGCAGCGGATCGCGGAGTTGACCCAGGTGCGGCGAATCGAGCTGGCGGCGGCGATCTGTCTGGAGTGCGGCAAGAGCTGGCGGGAGGCGGACGGGGAACTGAGCGAGGCGATCGACTACTGCCGGTTCTATGCGCGGGAGCTGGCGCGGCTGACGGGGCGGTCGCGATGGCGCGAGGTGCCGGGCGAAATGAACGTGTACGAGTACGGGCCGGTCGGCGTAACGGCGGTGATCGGGACGTGGAGTTTTCCGCTGGCGCTGTCGGCGGGGATGGTGAGCGCGGCGATCGTGGCGGGGAACACCGTGGTGCTCAAGCCGGCGAGCCCGGCACCGCTGGTCGCGGCGCGGTGGGTGGAGGTGCTGGAGGAGGCGGGGCTGCCGGCGGGAGTGGTGAACTTCTGTCCGGGGTCGGGGGCGGAGGTGGGCGAGGCGCTGTGCGCACATCCGCTGGTGCGGATCGTGGCGCTGACGGGGTCTTCGGCGACGGGGGCGCGGATCCAGGCGGCGTGCGCGGCCGCGGGCGAGCGGCACCGGTCGTTCAAGCGGCTGATACTGGAACTGGGGGCGAAGAACGCGATCATCGTGGACGAGGACGCGGACCTTGATGATGCGATCAAGGGCGTGCTGGCGTCGGCGTTCGGGTACGCGGGGCAGAAGTGCTCAGCCTGCTCGCGGGTGATCGTGCTGCGGCGGGTGTATCGGCGGTTCGTGGAGCAGATCGCGGAGGCGGCGGCGGCGCTGCCGATCGGCCGGCCGGAGGAGCCGGGGACGGTCATTGGGCCGGTGATCGACCGGGCGGCGCAGGAGTCGATCCTGCGGTACATCGCGATGGGTGCGTCGACGTGCCGGACGGTCTATCGCGGTGACGTCGGGGGGTTGACGAAGGACGGGGCCTGCTACGTGCCGCCGACGATCTTCGCGGACGTCGATCCGCAGTCGCCGCTGGCGCAGGAGGAGATTTTCGGGCCGGTGCTGGCGGTGATCGAGGCGGAGGATATGGCGCACGCCATCGAGATTGCGAATGGAACGCCGTATGGGCTGGTGGCGGGGATGTACTCGCGGAACCCGCGGAACATCGAGCGGGCGCGGCGGCGGCTGCGCTGTGGTAATCTGTATATCAATCGGAAGATCACGGGGTCGCTGGTGGATCGGCAGCCGTTCGGCGGGGGCGACTTCAGCGGGCTCGGACACAAGACCGGCGGGCCGGACTATCTGTTGCAGTTCATGCAGGCGCGGGCGATCGCGGAGAACACACTGCGGCATGGGATGGCGCAGGAGGAGCATAGCCCGATGCATGCAGCGCATGCGCGATGACGGGAGATTTGCGGATGGCACATTGCGGAATGACGCAATGTCGGATGTGAGATGTCGGATGTGGGATGTGATGGCGTGCTGGACGGACAGTGCGATTAGAGATGCTTCGCTGGCGCTCAGCATGACGGCAATGGGCGCTCGGGATGACGGTGAATGGCGCACAGGATGACGGTGATTGGCGCTCAGCACGACGGCGGGTGGGCATCGGATGACGGCGAGCGGCAGAAAAATCGCGGCGGATGGTCGCCGGGGGCCATTTCGCAGGGAACAATAACGATGAGCAATGGGCCGGCAGGAGCGAGGACGATCCCGGCGGCAGTTATCCCGATGGGGCGAGGAGACGCGGCGATGCGGCGGGGGCGGCGGCGGGGGCTGGTGACGGCCGCGGTGGTCGTCGCGGTGGCCGTGCCCGTGGGCGTGAAGTACGGGCGGTACCACGTGCTGCCCAAGCGGTTCGGGATCGTCGAGCCGGGGCGAATCTACCGCGGCGGCGATCAGGAGGCCTGGCCGTACGAACGGCTCGTTGAGGACTACGGGATCCGCACGATCGTGACGCTGCTCAACGACGAACCGGAAGAGCGGCGGGAGCGCGTGGAGAGGCAGATCGCAGCGGCGCACGGCGTACAGGTGCGGCGGATTCCGATGCCGGGGGATGGCCGGGGGGCGTTCGACGCGCTGGAAGCGGCGGCAGACGTGATGGCGGACGAAGCCGGCCAGCCGGTGTTCGTCCACTGCGCGGCCGGGGTGCATCGGACGGGCGCGGCAGTGGCGGTCTATCGCATGCGGCACCAGGGGTGGCCGCTGGACCAGGCGCTGGCTGAGGCGGCAGCGAACGAGGTGGACGACCGGCGGGCACCCGCGCTGGTCGAGCATCTGCGGGCATACCATCGGGAGCGGATTGAGGCGCGAACGGAAGCGGTGGCGTCTCCGTAGGCGGCCGTGTCCGGGCGGCCGAATGCCTTCCTTGACACCCGGTCGGCGGGATCGGATACTCGCCGTGCTGCAAAAACGACCCTCCGGGCGGTTGGAACTTTCGCGACGGGGGCACCCGGGAATCAGCGAACGACCCAATAGATGACAAGCGTTTGAGGCTGTATCGAGGAGGCTTGACGCATGGCCGGTGTTCGACCGCAGGCGCGCGGCGTCGGAGGATACCAGATCCAGATCCTGTGGTTCGTCGGGGCGATCGCGTTGTGGATCGTGTCGACGGTGCTGCTGGTGGTGCTGTACACGGACCAGGACAAGCTCAAGGACGAAAACCAGCGGCTGCTCGACGACAAGAACCGGCTGCTGCAACAGGCGGACCTGGACGCAGCGCGGGCGTATTACGATCGGGCGGCGGCCGGCGGGCAGAGCATGGTCGGTCTGCTCAACCGCGACCGGCGGGCGTTGACGGAGATGCTGGCGGGCGATGCGTCGCTGGAGTATCCGGCGGCGGTCAAGGTGCTGCAGGACGAACTGCGGAAGATTGCCGGAGAGAAGCTGGTCTCGTCGCCGTCGAGCTTTGAAAACACCACCGCGCTGGCGGCACTCAAGTCCATCTATGGCGAGTTTGTCGGGCAACGAGACCTGGCACAGCAGCTCTCGAAACAGAACGAGGAGTTGCAGGCGTCGAACCGGCGGCTGACGGAGCAGATGGCGGCGCTGAAGGCCGACTTTGACGAGAAGAGCGCCGCGATGGAGCGGGAGATCACCAAGCTGCTGGGGACGGACTACGCGGCGTTCCGGGAGGAAAAGGAGGCGCAGCTCGCCGACTACTCGCGGGCGATCGAGGGGCTGCGCGAGGAGCTGTCGGCCCGGGAGCGCGAATACGGCGAGCAGGAATCGGCGATGAACGAGCGGGCGGAGAAGCTGCTGGTCATGGTCGAGCGGCTGCGTGAGCAGTTGCGCAAGCTGAGCCCGGACGCGGACCCGGCCGTGCTGCTCAAGCAGGCCGACGGCAAGGTGCTCGACGTGTTCGCGTCGGCCGGGCTGGCCTATATCAACATCGGGGCGAAGGACCGGCTGCGGCGCGGGATGACATTCGCGGTGTATCCGTCCGACGGGCGTCTCCCCGAGAGCGGCGAGGGCAAGGCGACGCTGGAGGTGGTGCGGGTGGACAGCGAGACCGCCGAGTGCCAGGTCCGCGCTACGACGCCCGGCGATCCGATCATCGTCGGCGACCTCGTCGGCAACGTCGTTTTCGACCGCAAGCGCGAGTTTCGCTTCCGCGTGATCGGCCGGTTCGACCTCAACTACGACGGGGTGTTCGATCCGCTCGGGGGGGAGACCATCGCGGCGATGATCAGGGAATGGGGCGGAACGGTCGTCGACGCCGTGGACGAGCGGACGGACTTCATCGTCATGGGCGCCGCACCGGCGCCGCCGGCGAGCCTCGGACCCGATGCGAGCAGCGCGGAGGAACTGCGGGCGAAGCAGGCAGCGGCCGAGCTGGCGGAGTTCGAATCGATCCGCGGCGAGGCGCGGGCCCTCTCACTGCCGATCCTCAATCAGACGCAATTCCTCAACATGATCGGCTTCGAGTATACGTTTGGCCTGGGCGGATAGGCGGCATTGCCCTGCCGTGCGCGTCGAGGCGCAAACAACAACGGCCTGCGCTCACTCGCAGTTGGGCGGCGAGTTCTGCGCCGGCAGTCCGAAGGCGTTGCTGAAGAGGGAG
>CAZNDQ010000124.1:0-7092 GCA_964571825.1 uncultured Planctomycetales bacterium
CCCCTGCTGCGCCGCGTGCGCCGCTGGGCGTTCTGCGCGATCGTTCTCTACGGCGCGGCCCTGGCCGCGACCCCCTGGCTGCCGCCCGCGCGACGAATGTACATTCACCTGGCGGCTGGGGCGCTCTTCGTTGCCGGCCTCATTGCCGGCTCCGTGCGGCAGGAGCGGTTGTATGCGCGGCTGATGAAGGCGGGATATCTGCTCTGCCCGCACTGCGGCTACAGCCTGCACGGTCTGGCGGAACAGGGCACTTGCCCCGAGTGCGGCAACGCGTTTGACAAGCCGAACGTCGAGCGCTGGTGGAAGCGCTGGGTGCTGGGAAGCGTGTAGGATTGTGCAGCGGCCAAACCGCCGCGCATCACGCGGCCTCGACCGGCCGAACGTGGGCGATCTCGCCCCGGCCGATGGGCCGCACCTGATCGGCGGAGAGCGAAACCACCGCCACCGTCTCTCCGTCCAGCGTGACGAACTCCACCTCGTAGCCGCGGTCGCCGTGGACGAGCACGACCGTACCCACGTCGCCCCGTTTGAGGCGGTGATCCGGAAGATCGACGGTCAGCACGGCGCTGTCCAATTCGGCAATCATTTCCGCTTCCTCGTGCGCGGATACGCTGTAACAAATCGCGGTACTGTGTCGCCCGCGTCGATGAACCGACGGAGCGGATAACCGGATTGCGTCCGTCGGGCGATACCAACTGTCCATCAATTATATAGCGAGTTCCAAACGGCGTGTCTTCTGCCGCTTGAACCTCGTGTTCTTCCGCATGTCGTTTCAGGGCATCTGCCAACGTCACCCAATCCTGCAGAGAGAAGCCAAAACGGCGGAAGAACTCGGCCTTGTAGCGTCCTGCAGGGTGGACAATTGAACGCAGATAGCGGACGATCTTGTCTGCTGGCACGATTGCGCTGTTGTATCCCGGCAGCTTCATCCGGATAACCCAATGACCAGCCAACGTGCGATCGTCCCATGTATTCTACTCGATGCCCTGAAAGGGTGAAGTTGGCAAGACTCGGATGACGGATGTTCCTTCAGCGAAGTCCCAACGTCCAAATCGATTCGCGTTGGGGCCGAATGACTACCTCGCAGCACGTCGAGCAGGGGTCGCGCTGTTTGCCTACGCGGTCGTCTACCTCGTCAAGCTCCCCTACATGTGGGTGATCGCGCCGCCGGCAAAAACGCAGGGCTGGGATGCCGCCGCCGGCGAGGCGTTCATGCTCGCCTGGGTCATTCTGACCGCGGTGCTTGCCTGGAAGCTCTGCATGGGCGCGTGGATCACGTTCGGGCTGGGCTACACAGCCATCATCGCATTCATCACGAGTGGGGGTTTTGTTCTCAACTGCCGCATGGCTTACGCGGACCATCCGCCGATGGCCGTGATCGATGCGGCGCTCGTCGCGCTGATGTGGACGGCGCTGATTTTTCTGCTGCCCACGCGCCGGCCGCGCAGCGTGCCGCCGCCCACTTCGCCCCCGGCGGACGACAACTCGCACGCCTGAGCCGCGCCGCGCGACGGCCGCCCGTCGCTATTTCCCCGCGTACACGTCCATGATCGTGTGCAGCAGCTTGGTCGCCTCGGCGCGGGGCCGCTGGAAGCTGTTCCGCCCGATGATGCTGCCGAAGCCTCCGCCGGCGTGAATCCCCCGCACCTCCTCCAGCACCTTGTCCTCGCCGCCCTTGGCCCCGCCGGAGAAGATGACGATCCGCTTGCCGTCGAACGCGCTCTTGAGCACGAGCTTCACGCGCTCGGCCAGCGTGCCGATCGGCGCCCCCGACTCCTCGATCGCCTTCTGATTCTCCTTCTGCGCGATGTGCGCCGTCGGCGGCTTGACCTTAATGATGTCCGCGCCGAGCTGCGCCGCGATCTGCGCCGCGTAGCAGGCGATGTCGAGGGCCGTCTCATCCTCCTTGCCCAGGTGCTCGCCGCGCGGATACGACCAGACGACCACCGGCAGCCCCGAGTGCTTCGCCTCGAGCGTCAGCTCGCGGAGCTGCTCGTACATCGCCTCGCGCGCCGTCGAGCCGGGGTAGATCGTGAAGCCGATCGCGCAGCACCCCAGCCGCACCGCATCATCCACGCTCGCCGTCACCGCCGGCAGCGGGTTCTTGTCATCGTGCAGGATGTCGTGGTTGTTCAGCTTCAGGATCAGCGGAATCTGCCCGGGGAACGCATCGGCCGCGGCCTCGATGAAGCCCAGCGGCGCCGCGTACGCATTGCAGCCGCTGTCGATCGCAAGCTGCGCGTGATAGAGCGGGTCGAAGCCCGGCGAGTTGGGGAGGAACGAGCGCAACGGCCCGTGCTCGAAGCCCTGATCCACCGGCAGGATTACAAACTTGCCCGTCCCCGCCAGCCGCCCGGTCATCATCAGCCGGTACAGATTCGCGCGGATGCCGGGGTTCTCGTAGCGATACCAACTGAGAATTTGTTGCACGCGGTCGGTCATGGCGGGTCGCTCCTTGTCTGCTCGGTTCATGATTGGCCTGCTCTGTGAAAATCCACCCTCGCCGGACCGTCCAAGCTAGCGTTTGGACGGGCCGCCCGCAAGGAAAAACAGCGGCGCGGCGGGCGCGTGTCGCGGGCACCCGATCCGCGTGTACTCGAAGCGGAATATCGGCGGCCGGCGGACGATTCTTTTGGCAAACGGCCGCCGTTGTGGCATGTTTCCTGCTGGAACGGCGGGCACCACGCCGGGCGGCACCGGTCGCCCGCCGCCACCGGGATCGAATCGCATGACGGACCACCAAAAATCGCCGCGTAATCCGGAGCCGCGCTCCTCGAACTGGCAGATACACGCCATCGTCGTCGTGCTGCTGATGGGCATGCTCGTCGCGCTGCCGCTGGTGACGCTGAACATGGTCGGCGGGTCATCCGTGCAGCGGCAGCTCGACCGCCTGCGCGCGGCCGGAGAGCCGCTGACGATCAGCGAACTGCTCGCCCAGCGCCCGGACGTGCCCGACGAACGGAACTCGGCGCGCATCGTGCTGGCGCTCGAAGATGAACTCCGCGGCCTGTCGCTGCCGGGCGAGCAGTGGGAAAAGCTGCCCCTCCTCGGCGCGCGCCGCGACGCACGATGGGCCATGCCCTGGCGCCAGAGCCAGATCGACGAGGTCCGCCGCTTCGTCGCGGCGCAGCAGGACCTCCTCCGCCGCCTCGATCCCGTCGCCGACTTGCCGCACGGGCGCTATCCGATCGATCCGGGCGCCGGCCCGCTCGACGTGGTGCTGCCGCAGGGAATCCTCGCCAACTCGGCCGCGCGACTGGAGGTCCTGGCGGCGTGCGCCGCCGTGGCCGATGGGCGCCGCGACGATGCCCTCCGGCACGCACGCACCATCTTCCACCTCTGCGACCCGCTCCTCGACGAGCCCTTCGTCGTCAACGCCCTCACCGCCCGCGCCATCGACGAGATGGGCGTCTACGTCGTGCAGGCGATCCTCGACACCGGCGACCTCGACGCCGACGAACTGCACGCGCTCCAGGCGCTGCTCCGCGATCACGCCCGCCGCGCGGACCTCTCCACCGGCCTGCGCGGCGAACGGCTCTACCAGATGGACATGTTCGAGGTGATGCTTCGCCGGCGCACGGCAGCACCCACCGCGCCGCACAGCCCCCCGCCCGTCCAGCCGTGGGTGGCCCGCGTCGCCGGCGGCCTCTTCAAACTCAACCAGGCCAAGTGCCTCGAACTGATGGGCGAACTGATCGCCGCCCTCGACGACCCCGCCGCGTCCATCCGCGCCGCCGAGCAACTCGACGCCTCCATGAAATCGCTCGGACCGCACCACGTCCTGACGCGCACGCTGATGCCCAGCATGACCCGCGTCGTGACGCTCAGCGTCCGCACGCGGGCGCTGCTCTCCTGCGGGCAGGCGGCCCTCGCCGCCGAGCGCTGGCGGCTGCAGCGCGGCGACTGGCCGCCCGATCTCGCCGCCCTCGTGCCGGCGTATCTGGAGGAAGCGGGCGTCGATCCCTTCACCGCCCGGCCGCTCTGCTACCGCCGCGACGAGATCGGCGTCGTCATCTACTCCGTCGGCGAGGATGGCGCCGACGACGCCGGGGCCGTCGCCCCGCGGGCCTCCAGCGAGCGCGGGCCGAATGACGTCGGCATGCGGCTGCTCGATCCCGCCCGGCGGCAGGTGATGATTATAAAAGATTCTGCGGTTCCGAATGGCGATTAGCACGCCGGGTGCCGTAGAATAAATACCAGACGAATTTCCATGCCCACGGTCCCACGGCCGCACCGCGCCGTGCCGCCAGTCAGGGAGACACGACCATGACGACGTTGACCACGGGACTCGCCGCCGCGTTGGCTCTTGGCCAGTTCGGCGGGTTCATCTCCCGAATCGGCGAGGCGGCGCTGGAGCGGCAATTGGCGCAAATGAAAGCGGCCGGCGAAGCCCTGACGCTGGAAGAGCTGGTCGCGCGGCGCCCGGCCGTACCTGACGACCAGAACTCGGCGCTGGTCATCCTCGCGCTGCAGGATGAGCTGGAGGAGGTCGGAAACATCGGCATCGATTTACCATACTACATGTTCCGCAACGGGCCGAAAACGAATCTCGCCGCGCGCTTCCCCTGGACGCAGGCCGACATCGAGGAGGCGCGCACGCTCGTCCGCGGGCAATTGGCGCTGCTCGAGCAACTCGACCGACTTCATTCCATGCCCAACGGCCGGTACCCCTTTGACCGGCGACGGTACTTGGAGGGCGATCTCGTCTTCACGCAGTCCCGCAACGCCAGGCAGGCGGCACGACTCGAGTCAATTGCCGCGCTGGTGGACGTGGCCGACGCCCGAACGCCTGACGCGCTCCGGCGCGTGACCATCATGTTCAATGTGGGAAGCCCGCTGTACGAGGAGCCTTCGCTTCTAGCGGCGCTGGCGGCGATGTCCTGCGACGCGCTCGCCGTCGACGTGCTGCAGGTGATTCTCGATGCCGGCCCCGTGGATGCCGCGGAATTGAAGGCGATCGAAGCCGTGTTGCTCGATCACGCACGCCGCGGTGACCTCTCGTGGGGGATGCGTGCTGAGCGGCTCTCGCTCCGCGCGATCATCGAGACATTCGCGCAGCCGGGTGTACCATTCACGATCGCCGCCCCTCCAGCACCGTCCATACCGGGCGTAATTTGCGAAAGCCTCAAGGCGCTCAACATCGCCAAGGCACTGGAGATGCAGGGAAAGCTGGTGGATGCGCTCGACGATCCGGCAGAGCTTCGCCTCGTGGCCGCGCAGGTCGAAGACGACACGACACAGCTCCCGCCGCAGTACCTGCTGATCAGGATCCTGTTTCCCAGCCAGGAACGCGCAATAGCGCTCAACATGCGCGCGCGCGGCGTGCTCGGCTCGGCGCGGGCTGCCCTCGCCGCCGAGCGCTACCGCATGGCGCACGGCGACTGGCCCGCCTCGCTCGATGCCCTCGTCCCCGACTACCTCGACGCCGTGCCGCTCGATCTCTTCGACGGCCAGCCGCTGCGCATGCGCCGGACGGAGGAGGGTGTCGTGATCTACTCGATCGGCGAGGACAACGTGGACGATGGTGGCGATCTCTTTGCGAAAGAGGGAGATCGACCGAAAGACGCGGGATTCCGCCTCCTCGACCCCGCGCGGCGCGGCATAATGATCGTCGAAGGGGAGGCTGTGTCGGCAACCGAATAGCGCGCGGCGCGGCTGCGGCTGCGTTGCAAGCGCACGGAAGACGCCCATGAGCGAGCAAGCGGCCGAGTATACCGAGCAGCGCGGGCCACAATCCGGCGCCCTGCGGCGCCTGCTCGTCCTGCTGGCCTGCCTGGCGTTTCTCGTCGCGCTGATCATCGTCCCGTTGCACCTCGTCGGCACCACGGCCCTGCGCCGCCAGACGGCGCGAATGCATCAGGCGGGCGAGCCGATGACGCTGCAAGCGCTCCTCGCCGCTCGGCCGCCGCTGCCCGACGAACAGAACGCTTCCCTCGTCATCGAAGCGCTGCGGCAGGAACTGGATGGGCTCGGCACACGAGACGAACGTTGGCTCGATGTGCCGCTTTTCGGCCGGCCGCTCCGCAAGTTCAGCCTGCACGGCCCGTGGACCCCGTTCGAAGTCGAGCAGATGCGCGCGTACACCGCCCACCACGCCGACCTCATCGCGCGCTTGGACGCCATCGGCGATCTGCACACCGGTCAATATCCGCTGAAAGTGGAGAGCAACCCGGTCATGACGCTGCTGCCGCACCTGCAGGCGCACCGCGCGGCCGTCAGGCTCGAAGCATTGGCGGCCTGCGCCGAACTGACCGACGGGCGGATCGACGCAGCGCTGGACCGCTGCACGACGATGCTGCACGTCGGCCGGCCGCTGATGGAGGAACCGTTCACCATTTCATCGCTGGTGGCCATGGCCTGCGACGGCCTCGCCGTGCCGATCCTCGAAACCGTGCTGGCCGGCGGCGAAGCAGATCCGGATCGGCTCCGCGCCCTCGAGCAGACGCTGCACGAAAACCAGCAGATGGCCAACCTGAAAACCGCCCTCCGCGGCGAGCGGCTGATCCAGCGCGATTCCCTGCATGGGGCGAATTTTGACCAGATGCTGTCAGCGGAATACCGATTCCCCATCCCCATGTCGCCGATGGCTCGCGCCAGCGGCCTCACTGTGATCAACCAGGCCAAGAGCATGGAGCTGATGACGCGCCTGATTGATGCGCTCGACGACCCGACCGCGGCGCTGCGCACCGCCCAGGAGTTGGAGCGCGAGGTCGCGGACTTCGGTCCGCTCTACCTCCCGGCGCGGTTGACGATGCCGTCGTTGGCGCGCGCCGTTGAGCTGAGCCTGCGCCATCGCGTCCAGCTTGCCGCGGCCCGCGCAGCCCTCGCCGCCGAGCGCTACCGCTTGGACCGCGGCGACTGGCCGGCGTCCCTCGACGTACTCGTCCCCGACTACCTCGACGCCGTGCCGATCGATGACTTTGACGACCGGCCGCTCCGCATGAAACGCACCGACACCGGCCTCGTCATCTACTCCGTCGACCGCGACGGCACCGACGACGGCGGCGACCTCGACTGGACGCCGGGCCCGAAGCGTAAGTACGGCGAGCACGCGACCGACATCGGCTTCCGTCTCCTCGACCCCGCCCTCCG
>CAZNDQ010000124.1:7102-9429 GCA_964571825.1 uncultured Planctomycetales bacterium
CGACAATGGCAAGGACGTGGACGAGTCGAAGGACGACATCAGGGACTGACCGATGCCCGGGCAGTTTGATCGGATTCTGCGAGTGCTGTTCTGGTCGGGGCGCTGGGCGAAGCGCCTGGCGCTGGTCGTGCTCATCCTGCTTGCGCTGCTGGCGCTGGGAAACGCCTCGCTGCAATTCGCGGCGGGGAGAAAGTTGGATGCGCAGCTCAAACTGATGGAGCGGGGGTTCGAGGCGCTGACGCTGGCGGACCTGTACGACCGCCGCACAAAGCTGCCTGACGAGGACAACTCGGCGCTGGTGGTGATGACCCACTATGACGAACTGGAACTCCTGCAGGAGTCCAACGACGCCTGGTGGGAACTCCCGGTTATTGGAAATGCGAGGATGGTCTCGCCGGGCCTGCCGGTCTGGACCACCGGGCAGATCGAGTTGATGCGCGACTTCGTCCAGGTCTACGGCGACGTGATCGCCGACCTCGACCGCGTACACGACCTGCCGTATGGCCGTTATCCCGTCAACGTCGATCGGATGATCCGCAAGGGTGAGCATCCTCATTGCCGCCCAGCGCGAATGGCCGCAAGAATGGAGACCCTCGCCACTTACGTTGATGTCGCCGACGGCCGGCTCGATTCCGCCCTTGCCCGCTGCCGGACGATGCTGCACCTCGCCCGGCCGTTTCAAGACGAGCCGATGCTCATTCCCGCGCTGGTCGGTCTGGCCTGCAACGCCCTGGCGGTAGATGCACTCCAGGTCGTGCTCGCCGCCGGCACGCTGGACTCGGCGTCGCTGCGCCACGTGGAATGGCTACTGACACATTCTGACGTCGACTCCGATCTGGCGTTTGCGCTGCGCGGCGAGCGGTTATTGGCGAGAGAAATGCCCCACGCAGTTTGGGGAGACGCGATGTCACGCCGCGCCGGCGCACGCCGATTTTCCCCGGCGCGCTATCTCTCGCTGAGGGGCGTCGGCTTCGTCACGATGAACGAAGCCAAGGTCCTGGAGATCATGACCGATCTTGTCTATGCCCAGAGTGACCCGCTGACCGCGCTGGCGCGGACGGATGAGATCGAGCAACATGTCGCTGCGCTGGGGCCGCAGTACGCCATGGCCAAAATGCTGATCCCCAGCGTCAAGCGCGCAGTCGAGCTGTCGCTCCGCCTCCGCTGTGTCCTTGCCTCCGCGCGGGTCGGGCTGGCGGCCGAGCGCTACCGTCTGGACCGCGGCGACTGGCCCGAGACGTTGAACGACCTGGTACCTGAGTACGTCAAGAGCGTACCAACCGACTATTTCAGTGGTCAGCCTCTGCGCTACGTCCGCGACGACCAGGGCGTCTCGATCTACACCATCGGCGACGACGGCGTGGACAACGGCGGCGACATCATGCAGAAGGCTGGCCACAGACCGACGGACTGGGGCTTCCGACTCCTCCACCCCGAACTGCGCGGCGTGCGGATCGTCGAAAACGACGAGAAAGACGGCGACCAGGCCGACGAGTAGTCCGGGAAGGCGGATCGCGCCTTGCCAGCGCGCGGCCCGGCGGCGAACCTGTCCATCCGCATGAACTGGCTCAAGCGACTATTCGGGCGCGGAAGGCCGCCGGCCCCGCCGCCGCCGCTCGCCGAGACCGCGCTGCACGTCCTCGAAACGCGCGTGCCCTTCTACGCGCGCCTCCCCGCCGATCAGCAGTCCGCCCTGCGCGGTCTCGTCGCCCGCTTCCTCGCCGAAAAGCAATTCTGGGGCTCCGCCGGCCTCACCGTCACCGAAGAGATGAAAGTGCTCGTCGCGGCATTCGCCTGCCTCCTCCTCCTCGGCCGGCCCGACCTCGGCCTCTTCCCCCGCACGCGCGAGGTCATCCTCTACCCCGACGAGTTCGGCGAAGTGACCGAGGCCATCGCCCCCGACGGCCGGCGCCTCCCCATCGAGGACCTCAAGCTCGGCGAGGCCTGGCACCGCGGCCCCGTGCTGCTCTCGTGGGAGAGCGTGCGGGCGCTCACCGCCGGCGCCCGCGAGCGCGTCAACGTCGTCGTGCACGAGTTCGCCCACACGCTCGACTTCCTCGACGGCCTCGCCGACGGCCGGGCCCCGACCGGCGACCTCGACCACGTTGAGTTCGTCATGGCGCTGGAGGATGAGTACGAGGCGTTCGTCCGCGAGGTCGAGCGCGGCCGGGCAACGCTGCTCGACGAATACGCAGCCGAGGACCCCGCCGAGTTCTTCGCCGTCGCCAGTGAGTCCTTCTTTCAGCAGCCGCGCTCCCTGCGCCAGCGCCACCCAAACCTGTACCGCCACCTCGCGGCGTACTATCGCCAGGACCCGGCCAACTGGG
>CAZNDQ010000125.1:0-291 GCA_964571825.1 uncultured Planctomycetales bacterium
CCCGCGCCGCCCGTCTGCTTTTTGTGCGTGTATTCGACGCTTTCCACCTTGCTCATGATCGTCTCGCGGTAGGGGATCTTGGGGACCTTGGTCTCGACGGGCAATTTGAAGTACTTCTCGATGCGGCCGAGGATCGTCCGCAGGTGCAGATCGCCGAGGCCGCGGATGACCAGCTCGTGCGTGGCTGCATCGCGGTCAACGTGAAAGCAGGGGTCCTCCTCCGTGTAGCGGTGCAGTGCGACGCTGACTTTCTCCGCGTCACCGCGGCTCTTCGGCTCGATGGCCAGCGCG
>CAZNDQ010000125.1:301-4758 GCA_964571825.1 uncultured Planctomycetales bacterium
GCACTCGCCCTTCTTCCAGTCGGTCACGCCCAGCGGCATGGCGATCTCGCCCGGAGTGTCCTCATAGACGACGCTGCCGATGCTCAGTTCGAGCTTGGGCACGGCGACGATGTCGCCGGGGATACCGGAATCGATGTCCTTGTGGTCGGCGCCGAGCATCTTGTAGAGCTGCCCCGGCCGCATCGCCTTCTTCTCGTCGCCGACGTGCATCGCCGTGTCCGGCCGCAGCGTGCCGGCGTGGATGCGGATCGCCGAGTACCGGATGTTCGTCTTCGGGTCGCCCATGACGCGGAAGACCTGCCCGACGAGCTTGCCCTTCGCTTCGAGCGACAGCTCCTGCTCCGCGTCACCGGTCTTGAGCTTACGCCGCAGTCCCGTCAACGGCGAAGGAGCGATCTCGACGATCAGGTGCATCAGTTCCTCGACGCCGATGTCGTGCGTCGCGCCGGTGAAGATGATCGGAACGATCGCGCCGGCGGCCATCGCCTTGGGCAGCAGCGCGTGCACCTTGGCCGCCCCGATTGTGCCCGAGCCGAGGTACTCCTCCATCGCCGTTTCGTCGATCTCGACGACGGCCTCCACGCAGCGCGTGTGCGACTCGGCCACCTTGCCGAAGTCGGGATCGCCCGATTCGTGATCGAGGCAATCGACGATCTGCTTGCCGCCGCCGCCGGGCAGGTTGAGGCAGATGCACTGCTGCCCGAACATCTCCTTGATCGCCGTTACCAGCCGCGCCAGGTCGGCGTTGTCGCTGTCCATCTTGTTGATGACGATCATCCGCGCCAGGCCGTACTCCTTCGCCTTCTCCATCATGCGGCGCGTGTTGACTTCGATCCCGGCGGTGGCGGAGATCACGCAGACGGCCGTCTCCACCGCCGCCAGACACGCCAGCCCCGGGCCGAGAAAGTCCGGCGAGCCGGGCGTGTCGACGATGTTGATCGTCTTGCCTTCGAAGGGCACGCTGCAGATCGCCGGGTCGATCGAGCTGCGCCGCTCCTTCTCCTCCTCGGTGAAGTCGAGATGGCTCGTCCCGTCGGTGACGCTGCCCAGCCGCGTCGTGACTTTGGTGCGGTGCAGCATGGCCTCAGCGAGCGAGGTCTTCCCCGCACCACTGTGGCCGACGAGCGCAATATTACGGATGTCCCCGGTGGTATAACTGGGCATACAAGGCTCCATTCTGCGATCGGACGGGTGATCGTCATCTCTGCCTAGAGCGAGCCCCCGATTCTACTCGTCCGGATGAGTCGGGCAAGCCCGTGAGCGGCAGCGAACCCTCGACGCCGCCTGCCGGCCGGGAGGTGCCGAGAATGCGCGCGTAACCCATTGGTGCCACGATGCATGCCGTCAGGTGCGGCAGCGTGGCGGGCAAACGGAATCGCCGTATCATGCGAGCTCTCGCCGGCGCGGGGGGGCGGCGCGCAGCGGAGTAGCCGGCTCATGTCATGGAATGGGTGGATCGTCGCCGCGGCCGCCAACGGGTTTGTTGCCGTAGCGGCCGGTGCATTCGCCGCGCACGGACTCAAGTCGCGGCTGACGCCCGAAATGCTCGCCGTGTTTGAAGTCGGCGCGCGCTACCAGATGTATCACGCGCTGGCGCTGCTGGCGGTCGGCTGGCTGGCGGCGCGCGGCGGCGGCCCGGCGGCGCAGGGGGCCGGATGGTTCTTTCTCGCCGGGATCGTCATCTTCTCCGGGACGCTCTACGGGCTCGCGCTGTGCGGCCTGCGCTGGCTCGGCGCCTTCACGCCCATCGGCGGCGTGGGATTCCTGCTCGGCTGGATCGCGCTGGCGATCGCCGCGCTGCGCTGCCGCTAGGCTGCGCCGTCCCCGTCACCCCGTCAGGCTGTCGGGATCGGACGCGAACTGCCGCGCCGTCTGCATCGTGATCCGCCCCGCGCGCACGAGCTGCCCGAGGTGCATGTCGAGCGACATCATCCCGTCGCGCTTGCCCGTCTGGATCGCCGAGTCGAGCGTCTCGAGCTTGCCCATGCGAATGGCGTTGGCGACGGCGAGGTTGCCGACCATGATCTCCATCGCCAGCACACGCCGCGCGCCGAGTTCGGCGCTGGGCAGCAGGTGTTGGCAGACGACGTAGCGCAGGCTCAGCGCGAGCTGCGCGCGCACCTCGTCCTGCGTGTCGCGCGGGAACAGGTCGGCGAAGCGTGAGACCGCGCCCTTGGCATCGCGCGTGTGCAGCGTGGCGAGGACGAGGTGGCCGGTCTCGGCGGCGCTCAGCGCGAGCTGCGCCGTCTCGCTGTCGCGGACCTCGCCAACGAGGATCACGTCCGGATCCTGCCGCAGGCCGCTGCGCAGCCCCTCGTGAAAGCTTGGTACGTCGACGCCGACCTCGCGCTGCGTCACCATCGAGCCGGGCCGTTGCGGGAAGACGAACTCGATCGGCTCCTCGACGGTGATGATGCGGTACCCGCCGCGGCGGTTGAGGTCCTCGACGAGGATCGACAGCGTCGTCGACTTGCCCGAGCCGGCCACCCCGGTGATGAGCACCAGACCGTTACGAAGCCCGGTGATCTTCGACACGAGGTCCTCAGGCAGGCCCGCCCATTCGCGCGTCGGGATGTCCGCCGGGATCAGCCGCAGCACCGTGCCCAGACGCCCCTGACTCTGGAAGACGTTAACGCGGAACCGGTGCTGCCGCCTGTCGTGGTCCAGCGCGATCGAGAAATCGAGGTCGGTGTCCGCGCCGATCCGCGGCGCAATTGGCGGCGGCGCAATCGAGAAGATCATCTCGCGCGTCTGCGGCGGCGTCAGCTCGCCGTCGCCAAGGTTGACGAACTCGCCATGGACGCGCGCCAGCACGCGATATCCGGGGAAGACGTGTACGTCCGAGGCTTCGAGGTCAATGGCGCGGCACAACAGGTCCATCAGGTTGACGTTGGCCTCGTCGTGCGCGCCCGCGTGGGTCGTCATGTGTTGAGAATCCGATTGGGGCCGTTCCGCTCGCGTAATGGTCTGCATCGCCCTGATACACCCGCCGATCGCAGCGGTTGCGGCAGTATAGCGGCGCGGCCGCTTACCGCGCAAGAAAAAGAAGGCCGCACTCGGCAGCGGCCTTCTTTGAGCCCGGCGTCTTTCAACCGCCGGGACCGATTTCCGGACTGGTCCCCCCCGCGATCAGCCGGTGAAGTTTGTGGAGAACGTGGTGAAGTCCGCGAGATCGACATCGCCGTCGTTGTCGAGGTCGCAGGCCTCGAACCAATCCGGCGGGCATCCATCCGGCGGAATCGTTGAGGAGCCGCTGTAGCAGGTGGCGAAGGTATTGAAGTCAGTCAGGTCGACGTCGAAGTCACCGTCGACATCGCCGAGCAGCGTGACAATCAGCCGCGCGGCCGTGGCCGTGTAAATGATCCTGGCCTCCAGCGATGGGGTGAGGCTAAAGCCGAACAACTGCACGTCGGCGAAGCGTCCGGTCACACCGGCCGTCGCCGTCACCAGATCGAACAGGTTGGTAAACGCCGGCGCGAAATCGTTGACGATGGTGACGATCGCCGTGCCGTCCAGTGCGACCGACCCGCTGGACTGGACGCGGTCGTACTGCGTGCCGGCAGTCAATCCACCGACCTCGAAATCCATCACGCCGGACGCGGCCTGATTCAGCGTGCCGCTGGCCTGCAGGATCCCCGTGCTCAGGCCGGGCACAATCATCCCTTCGTTGATGAACGTGCCGTTCATCTGGCCGATGCCGCGGATCGAGTGCAGCGGCCCGTTGGTTATCGTCACGCCGCCGGCCGTCGTAAGCTGCGAGTCGTCGCTGCCGCGGACGAGAACGACCTCGCCGCTGCCGTCCAGTATTCCAGTTTCGTCGAACCTCAGGATCGCATTGCTGCTGGAGCCATTCGTATTGAGTGAGATCGTACCGTCGTTGGTCAGGCCCGTACCAGTCACGGCAATCGTCCCGGCGCCGTGGACGTTGAAATCCGAATCGCAGGCCACGCTGTTCAACGTGATCGTGCCCCCGGCTGCTTTCTCGACGATTCCGCCGTTGACCGACTCGACGTGGCCGCCGTTGATGGTGGCATTCGTGCCGGCGTTGAATCGCACGGTGCCGCCGTCGGCGACGATCACCGCGTCGTTGGCCTGGCTGACGGTGACGTTGTAGATACTGAGGACGCCGCCGCCAATCGCCTCCATGATCGCGTTGTTGGCCTTGACGCCGTTGAGCAGTTCCAGCGCGTTACCGGCCGAGTCGGCGCTGATCAGCCCTTCGTTGACAAGCGAGGCGCTGATCTGGCCGGTGCCGCGGATGGTGTGGCCGGCGTCATTGGTCATCGTCACTTCGGCAGCAGTCGTGACCTGAGAGTCGTTGCCGGCGCGGACGAGCACGACTTCGCCATTGCCGCCCAGCGTGCCGGTGGCGTCGAAGCGCAGGATGGCATCGCTGCTGGAACTGTTCGTATTGAGCGAGATCGTGCCGTTGTTGGTCAGGCCGGTTCCGGTGACCG
>CAZNDQ010000125.1:4858-9297 GCA_964571825.1 uncultured Planctomycetales bacterium
CTGGCCTGAGCCGTCAAGCATCCCGGTCTCGCTGAACGCGAGTTCGGCATTCGAGGTGGAGCTGTTGGTGTTGAGGGAGATTGTTCCGTCATTGGTCAGCCCGCTGCCGGTGACGGCGACGATGCCGCCGCCCAGGACGTCGAAGCTGGCGTCGCAGGCGACGCTGTTCAGCGTGGCCGCCCCGCCGATTCCCTTCACAACCACTCCGCCGTTGACGGACTCGATGCTCCCGCCGAATACACTCGCGTTTGTCCCGCCGGGGAAGCGGATCGTCCCGCCGTCGGCGATCAAGCGCCCGCCTGCGCCCTGCGTCACGGCAATGCTCTCGATTTCGAGAACGCCGTTGTTGGATGCCATCATGATGTTGTTGTTTGTCTTGGCGTTGCCGATCAGGTCGAGCACGGACGCATCCGCGTTGGCGTTGATCACGCCTTCATTGACCAGCAGCGCGTGAATCTCTCCGGTTCCGGTGATCGTGTGGGAAGCGGCATGGGAAAGCGTAACGTCGGGTGCGGTCGTGATCAGCGAGTCGTTGCCCGGGCGAATGAGCCGCACTTCGCCCGTTCCGTCCAATGCCGCATTGGCGGAAAAGGTCAACTCGGCGTTCGACACAGATGCGTTGGTGTTCAGCCGCATCAACCCGTCATTGACGTGCGTGCCGGCGCCGAGCGAAAGCACCCGGCCTCCCGGGAAGTCCAGCGTCGCATCGGGGTTGGAGATGGTCAGGGCGTCGATGGTCGCGTTAACGTCGAGCGTCACCGTATAGGTCCCCAGCGTGCCGATCTCGGCCGACTCCCCCGGGCTGGCCGGGACATCCTGCGGGTTCCAGTTGTTCGCCAGATTCCAGTTGCCCCCGAGGGCATTCATCCATTGGGTCTGGGCGTTCACCGGACGGGCTGCCGCAAGGGCGGCAACCAGGCCGATTCCGGTCAGGATTGAAGCGTGCCCGCAACGCATGACTGATCCTCCTGTTGCTGGAGTTTCCCACTCGCACCAAAGTGGCGTCTTACCGGCGCCCGTCGCCGGTTCGAGATGACCCCTCGGGGAGGTAATGCCGGCACGGCGCGGTTTCTGAAAGGAATCCGGCAATTGGCTGGAAAAAAAGCAGCAGGGGGTTTCGGCCCGGGATGACCGGCGCGATCGGCGCCGGATCAGGCTGCTGGAGCGCATGAAAAAGGCCGGAACCCGCCCGGATCCCGGCCCCATTGTCGTCAAAAAATGCGAGGCCGACGGGACTCGAACCCGCAACCCTCGGATCGACAGTCCGATACTCTAACCAATTGAGCTACGGCCCCGGATCGGGGCCTGAGTCGCAAGCCAATAGCCTGAACTCAGCCTCGCAAAGAGCGGTGTAGTCTAGCCTTCCGCGCCCCCCTGTCAAGGCGATCGAACCCGCCCTGCCCGGAATCAATGCCGCGGCAGCAGGTGGATCACCTGGTCGATCTCCTCCGCCGTATTGAAAAAGTGCGGGCTGCTGCGCAGCCGCCCCTTGCGCACCGCCAGCACGACGCGGTGCTCCCCCTGCAGGTGCCGCTGTAACTGGTTGACGTCGTGTACGTCGGAGATAAAGGCCACGATCGCGCTGCCCTCGCCACGCTGCCGCGAACTGACCACGCGGTAGCCCCGCTCGCGCACGCCCGCGACGAGCCGGTCCGTCAGCTTCATCACGTGGTCTTGTATTTGCTCGACTCCGATCCGCTGAATCAGCTCGACCGCCGCCCCCAGTGCGTAGATGCCGCACAAATTGTACGCTCCGCCGTCGAACCGCCGCGCATCCTCGCGGAACTCGAATACCTGATTGTCCACGTCCTCCGCGTGCTTCATCGCGTTCCAGCCGATCGTCGTCGGCCGCAGATAGCCGAGCAGCTCCCTCCGGCAGTAGAAAATCCCCAGCCCCTCCGGCCCACAGAGCCACTTGTGCCCGTCGGCGCTGAGAAAGTCGATGTTCATCGCCCGCACGTCGATGGGATGTACGCCGAGCGCCTGGATGGCGTCGACGCAGAGCAGTACGCCGCGCTCCTGGCAGAGCTGCCCCAGCGCCGCCAGGTCCATACGGAAGCCGCTCGCATACTGCACCGCCGAAACCGCGACCAGCCGCGTCCGCGCGTCCATCGCCTCGATCATCCGCTCCAGCGGGATGCGGCCGTCTTCCTCGATGATCGTCTGCACCCGGACGCCGCGCGCCTGCAGGTTCAGCCACGGAAAGCGGTTCGCCGGGAATTCTGCCGTTGTCGTCAGGATCTTGTCGCCCGTGTTCCAGCTCAGCCCGTTGGCCACGAACGACAACCCCTCGCTCGTGCTCTTGACGAACGTCACCTCGTCCGGATGGGCGTTGATCAGGCCGGCACACGCCCGCCGCACTTCTTGCGCATGCTGGTAGAACCCGCCGCCGACATAACCCACGTCGCGCGCCCGGCTCAGGTACTGCTGTGCCGCCTCGACGACCGGCACCGACAGCGGCGCCACCGCTGCCGTATTCTGGAAGTTGTAATTGCGCGTGATCGGGAACAGCTCCCGAATCGCCTGTACATCGAGTGTGGGCCTTGGCGTTTCCATCACCATGGGAGTCTACGAGGAATCGTCACTCAGTTCCACGCTTTTGCCGCTGCCCCGCGGAACTCACGGCGTATCAGGGGTTTTCGGCCGATCGGGCGCGCGTCTGAAACGAACCTTCCACATGGAGGCCGCAATCGGCCTCGGAGATGCCTCACGGGAATCGTCGCCGAGACTCGGCCGCGAAGAGCGGCCGCACGGAGATTGTTCAGCGGACGGTTCTGACCGTGATGTCCTGTGATGACGAGGGGTCCCATTTGGCGGGCGTATCGCTGCGCGGCGGCGGCTCGGCCGCAGCCTCACCCGGCGCCGCGTCCATGGCCGGCTCGGACGCCCCGGCCGGGTCGTCGGGCGACACCACCGTGATGCTGTCCGTCTCGCCCACGTCCTGCGGCTTGCCCGGACCGACCTCCGCATCGAACGGATATCGCGGCGAACGCGTCGGCGAAGCGACGCCGTCGCTGTTCATGATCGTGCCCGGCGGAACGCGAACCATCCCGATGGGCAGGCCGCCCAGGTTGATCAGGAACAGCGAAGGGCTGGTCACGAATGCCAGCGCATCCTCCTCCGTCCACGCGAACTGCGCATCCTGCGAACCTCGGTCCTCGAACGGATCCTCCCACCAGAGCGGCCAGTGCGTCACGCTGCCGCTGTGCAGCACGACGACGCGCCGCGGCCAGCCGCGCTCGGCTGGCAGCGTATCGCCCGTATCGTGATGCTCGTCGACGTACTGCTCCGTCGCCGTCGTGATGCGGTCCGCCGAGATCGTCTCGTCGCGGAAGGGGTTTTCTACGTGCTGACAGCCCGCCCCCGCCGGCAACAGCAGCGCCGACAGACACCACGCGGTGAGACGATCACGCCTCGGGGTTCGACTCGATCGCATAATTCGGTGCTTCCTTGGTGATAACGATGTCGTGCGGGTGTGACTCCACCACACTCGCCGAGGAGACACGCACGAACCGCGCCTGTGTCCGCAGCTCCTCGATGTTGTGGGCGTTGCAGTAGCCCATGCCCGAGCGCAACCCGCCCACAAGCTGGTAGACGAAATCGGCCAGCCGTCCGCGGTAGGGGATGCGTCCCTCGACGCCCTCGGGCACGAGCTTGTCGCCGCGTTTCTCGCCCGCCTGGCCATAGCGGTCGGCCGAGCCCCCGACCATCGCCCCCAGCGAGCCCATGCCGCGATATTCCTTATATTGCCGCCCGCGCCAGATGATCACCTGCCCCGGCGATTCGTCCAGTCCCGCCAGCAGGGAGCCCAGCATCACCGTGTGCGCCCCCGCCGCGATCGCCTTCGTGATGTCACCCGAGTGCCGCACGCCCCCGTCCGCGATCACCGGCACCCCGGCGTCCGCCGCCGCCGAGACCGCGCTCATCACCGCCGTGATCTGCGGCACCCCGACGCCCGACACGATCCGCGTCGTGCAAATCGACCCCGGCCCGATCCCCACCTTGACCGCATCCGCACCGGCCTCGATCAGATCGGCCGCGCCGTCGCGCGTCGCCACGTTGCCCGCGATGATGTCAATGTCATACCGCTTGCGGATCGCCCTGACCGTCTGGATGACGTTCTCAGAATGCCCGTGCGCCGTATCGACGACGATCACATCCACGTCGTGCTCGATCAGCTTGTCGACGCGGTCGAAGTCGAGCGGTCCCACGGCCGCGCCGACGCGCAGCCGCCCGCGGGCATCCTTCGCACCGCGGTCCGAGGCGCGTGCGCGCTCGATGTCGCGCATCGTGATCAGCCCCGCCAGCCTTCCCTCACCATCGACCAGCAGGAGCTTCTCCACCTTCGCCCGCCGCAGGATCTGCTCCGCTTCGTCGAGCGTCGTCTCGGGATTCCCGGTGATGAGGTCCTTGCAGGTCATCACCTCGCGGATGAGCCG
>CAZNDQ010000126.1:0-1953 GCA_964571825.1 uncultured Planctomycetales bacterium
GACCCGCAGGACGAGACGCACACCAACATGCAGTTTCTCGTCTTCCTCTGCGCCGTCATCCGCGCCGTGGATCTGCACGCGGACCTGCTCCGCGCCTCGATCGCCTCGGCGGGCAACGATCACCGACTCGGCGCCAACGAAGCCCCCCCGGCGATCATCTCCATCTTCCTGGGAGACATGCTCACAGACATTTGCGATCAGCTTGAGAAGGGCGCCCCGAGCCGTACGATCCAGGGAGGCGCCATCGATCTCGGCGCACGTTCGCTGCCGCAGATTCCGCGCCACAGCGGCGACCGCAACCGCACGTCTCCCTTTGCTTTTACCGGCAACAAGTTCGAATTCCGCGCCATCGGTTCGTCAGCCACTTCCGCCTGGCCCAATGCGGTGATGAACACGATTGTGGCCGAGTCGATCGACCACATTGCCACGGAACTCGAGGCAGCAACGGCGGGCGGCGCCACGCCGAAGAAGCTCGAGTCGGCCGTGCGCAAGGTCCTGCAGGGCATCATCCGCAAGCACAAGCGTGTGGTCTTCAACGGCGACGGCTATTCATCGGAATGGCACGCCGAAGCGGAGCGGCGCGGCCTGCCGCACCTGCGCAACTCGGTCGAGGCGCTGCCGGTGCTCAACTCGAAGAAGTCCGTCGCCCTCTTCGGCAAGTACAAGGTGCTGAACAAGGAGGAAGTCGAGAGTCGCACACATGCCTACCTCGAAAAATATGTAAAGCAACTGTTGATCGAATCGGAGACGATGGTGCTGATGGCGAGGCAGATCATCCTGCCGGCCGCGCTGCGTCACGAAACGCGGCTGGCGGAGGCGGTCCGCGCGACCGAGGCGGCCGGCGTCAAGTGCCCGGACCAGAAGGCCGCGCTGCAAGAGTTCGTCGACGTCCTGTACCGCTTCAACGCGACGCTTACGGCACTGGCCGAGGCCGACAACTTCCACACGGCCGACGTGCTCGAACACGCGCGCTACCTCAAGGAACAGGTCTGCCCCGTGATGGACTCGTTGCGCGCGATCGTCGACGACCTCGAAACGCGCGTCTCGGCCGACCTTTGGCCGCTGCCATCGTATCGCGAAATGCTGTTCATCAAGTGATCGCGATGATCGAGTCAAATGCACACCCGGTCGCGGCAGCGCGGGTGGGCGCATGGCGATTGCTCAGACGGCAGGAATGTCACGGCGAATGAACCGCCACAATCCGGCTGACCAGAGGACGATGCTGAGAACGGCGAGTACGGCCAAGTCGCGCCCGGGCCAGCCACTCTCCATCACGATCGGGAGCGGGCGGTAGTAGTGGAGCACACCGAGCCACTTGAAGTGTTTCGCGGGAGTCCAGAACTGCGCGAGAAAGTTGAGCAAGAACGACGAAATCAGCACCGCCAGCACCCAGCCGATTGCCGGCCCGCGCCGCGAGGTCCAGCTTGAAACGCACAGCGACGCGCAGCCCGTTGCCAGATAGAGCAGCCAGAGATTGAGCGCGACAACCGCGAGCCGACCATAGCCCGGCGCGTGACCGGCGGTGAATGTCGCGTGGCCCAGCCGCGTGCCGGCGAGCGTACTTACGCACATGACGGCACCGGCCGCCATCCAGACCAGCGAAACGCTGACGTAGATGCGTGCCCGCGAAACCGGTAGCGTCAACAGCAGGTCGGCGGTGCCTCGCTCGATCTCCCCCGCCACCAGCCGCGAACACGTCGTCAGCGCGAACGCCCACATCAGTGCATAGAGCACCGGATGTGCATACCCGACCGTAAGGAACGCCGTTGCGAACGAACCGCCGGCCGGGATTTCCGCCCCCGTCAGCGCCGGGAGCAGGCTCCGGAGGATCTTCGCGCCCAGCCACAATTGCTCGATTTCGTCGGCAAACTCCCCCGTCAGGCCGACGAAAAGCCACTCGAGCAGAACGACCCCGCCCGTGACCAGCGCGAACAGCAGCACCGATTCGCGCAC
>CAZNDQ010000126.1:1963-9256 GCA_964571825.1 uncultured Planctomycetales bacterium
GATCGCGCGGTTCATCGCTGTCCCCCCCGTGATGTTCCGTCGGAATAATATGCCAGAAAGAGGTCCTCGAGGTCTGGCGGCGCGATTGTCGCATCGCGCACTCCCGCTCGCGCCAGCCACGCCAGCAGATCCGGCATCTCACCCGTCCAAGTGTACGTCCGTCGGCCGTCGCGTCGCGGCCCCTCGCGCAAGCCCGCCGGCAGTGGGGGTTCAGCGACGTTATCAAAGACAATCTCCACGCGCCGCAGCGCCTTGCGCCGCAGTACCTCGATCCGTTCCTGCTCGACGATTTCGCCGTCGCGCAGCACAGCCACCCGGTCGCACAGCGCATCCACCTCGGCCAGCGTGTGGCTTGAGAACAGCACTGTCCGCGCCTCGCTCACCGCCTGCCGCAGTTCGACGAAGAGCGTCTGCCGGACGAGCGGATCGAGCGCGATCGTCGGCTCGTCGAGCACGAGCAGCGCCGGCCGGTGCATCAGTGCACCGATGAGCCCCAGCTTCTGCCGCATGCCGCGCGAGTAGGCGCGGACGAGTCGATCGAGGTCGAGATCGAATCTCTCGGCGAGACGGCGGATTTCGGCCGCGCAGTCGTGGCGGCGGGCGGCGGCGAGAAACTCCAGCGTCTGCCGCCCCGTCAGGTGGTCGTAGTGCCGGATGTCTCCCGGCAGGTAGCCGATCTCAGCACGGATCGCGGTTCCATCGCGCCACGCCTCGTGCCCCAGTACGCGCGCCTCGCCCGCCGACGCGCGTAACAGCCCGAGCAGAATCCGCAGCGTCGTTGTCTTGCCTGCGCCGTTGGGCCCGAGGAAGCCGAAGAGCGACCCCTGTGGGACGCAGAGGTCGAGGCCGCGCAGCACCTCGCGGCACCCGTAGCGCTTGCGCAGCCCGTGGGTCCGCACCACCGCCGGCTCCTCGTCGGCCCGCGCCCGCAGCGCTACGCCGCGCGCGTCATCCTGGAGTATCTGATTGATGTCCGCCCTCGCGCTGGTCGATGCGTGTTCGAAGTTGCCGCCGAAGGTCGCGTCCAGCCGCGCCGCGACCGGCGCCCGCGACTACTTGTTCACCGGTTCCTCGGCACCGCGCGGTTCGGGCGCTGCCGCCTTCTGCTCCTGGCCCGGAGTTTCCACTTGCAGACTGCGCATCGTCTCCTCGAAGTCCGTCTTGAGCATGTCAAACGCCTCCGCCGGCTGCGCGTCTCCGACGAAGATATACGCCCGGTCACCCTGAACGAAATACCAGCTCATCCGCTTTCGCTGGCCGGCAAGGTCAAAGGTGCTCAACGCCCGCGCTCCGTCAAGCGCCCCCAGTGGGTCCTTGACGCATTCGCGCAGCCGGAAGTCCTTGACGATCTTCTGCATCATCTCCACATCCGATTCCATCAACTCCATCGCCGTCGGCGGCTTGTGCGGGCTCTTGAGGTTGATTGCCTGGAAGATCAGCGTGCCCTTACCGTCCGGCGACTCCGCCGAGACAGTCAGCCGCTCGCCCTCGATCCGCGTCGACTTCCAGTCCTTGGGCAGCGCAAAGCGCACACCCTCGCGGTCGAGCACGACGACGTTGCCCGCCGGCGGAGGCGTCTGGTCCTCCTCCGCCCGCGCGATCGGCCGCATCTCGGCGAGCACGCGCTCCCACGCCGGCATCGCGCGTGCCAGGGCCGCCTCGTTGATCCCGTCCGCCGCTACGATCAGCAGATCTTTCTCGTGCATGAGGAACGCCGCCTTCGAGCAGCCCCCGTCCGCTGCCGGGGTGACCTGCATCTCGCGCACCACGGCCGGCATTCCGCGAATTTCACTCAGTTGTACGTTCAGCCGATGCGCCTCCGGAAACAGCATGCGCGTCTGCGACTCAAGGATCATCCGCCACTGCTCCGCCGTGAACCGCGAGGGGACCCGCACGCCGGCCAGCGCCAGGCCCGATGCCAGGTCCGGTGAGAACAGAACCAGCACCTCTGTGCCGTTGGTGTTGACGATGAGATAAGAATGCCATCCCTCCGGTACGGCAAACGCCTGGCCCACCTGCGGCACCTTGTATTCGCCGCCGGGCGCGGGCGCCTCTCCGTTCCTGGCCAACAGCCCCTGATAGCGCAATTGCCATCGTCCCGCGCGCCGTTGAAGTTGACATAGCAGGCGCGCCTCGCGTTCCTCCTTTTCCCCGGAAGCGCGGTTTGTCAGCCGGTTCCGGGTGTGCACCACGGCCACGGCCAGGTCGTCGCGGCAGTGCAGTTCCTCGATCGTGTAGTCGAAGCTGCGCTCGCTGAACAGCTCGTTCTGCCTTGGCACGTGTTGGCGTACACCCGACTTGCAGAACGGCCCCGACGAACTGGTGTATTCGTCCGCGTAGAGGGCGATCTCCCCTTCGGCGTCGCCTGATTCGCGCGCTGCCTTGAGCTGCGCAAAACAATCCCTTACCCCGGCCGCGCACGCTCCTTCCGACTGGGGTGCCTCGCCGTCCCCCAACGCCAACCACACCATGACCGCGCCGATCATCAACCCGCTCATCGTCGTCGTGCTCTCATCTACTGTTCTGCTTCGATTCTGCCTGCAATTCGTCCACCGTATCCGCGCCCGCGCGGTCCGCCGCTCCGGCGCCCTGCTCTCCTTTGTCCGTTGTCGCCTGCTCCGCTCCCGCGCCGCTGTTGAGTGGGAACCAGCTTGGCAACTTGAACTGCTCCAGGTTCAGCCCCTCCGCGGGCGGCTGTACGTTTGCCCGCAGCAGTCCCCTGCTCTGCAGCACGGACACCAGGAGCCAGTCTACCAGTTCCCGATTGCTTACCCGCTCGATCGCCCCGGCGCTCTCTTCGAGTCGGCCCAGCGCGTAGCAGTAATGCGCCCGAATCCGCTCATCCAGCTCCGTCGGCCGCCGGTTGCTTTCGCAAAGCAGCCCCTCGACGCGCGACGGATCGCGCAGCGACTCCTCCTTCGCATAGAGCAGCAGCGAAGCCAGCCGCCAGCGTGCCTCCGGATCGGCCGGGCGCAGCGCTACCACGCGCTCATACCCGTCGATCGCCTCGCGTTCGCGTCCCAGCCGCTCGCAGCACTCGGCACCCAGCATCAGCAGGATCGGCTCGTCTGACGCCGCTCCGCCGCTGCTCGAGCACGCCTTCGATGCCTCCTCCAGCCGCCCGAGCCGCATCAGCAGCCGAACGTATTCTGCGCGCAGCGCGTCGCCGTCAGCGGGGTCGCCGATCGCCTCGCGGTAGATTTCGAGCGCGCGCTCCGGCTTGCCGAGCTTCTGATACAGAGTCGCCAGCGCACCGGCCTCCGAGCCGGAGCTGCCGCGAAGTTCCAACGCGGTGTGAAGGTCGGCGCGCGCCGCCTCCTCGTCGCCTGACGCCAGCAGCAACCCGGCGCGCCGCTCAAAGCCGGCCGGATCGCGCGGGTTCAGCATCAGGTAACGTGAGACGTGATTCACCGCCGCCCGGTCGTTGCCGCGGCGCAGCTCCACCTCGGCCAGCAGGCTGAGTACATCGAGCGACGGCGAAGGCGCCGTCGCAAGCATCCGCAACTGCACAAACGCCTGGTCCAGTTGATCCGTCTCCAGCAACGACCGTGCATAGGCCAGATGCGTTGCGGCATCCCCCTCGCCGCGCCGCAGCGCGTTGGCATAGTCGGACGCCGCATCGGACCACGCACCGCGCGCCAGAAAATGGTCGGCTCGTGCACGGAAGCTGTTGCGATCGGGCCAGGCTGCGATCGCGCGGTTGAGCAACCCGCGCGCCGCGTCATGCATGCCGCGCTCGTTTTGCATCCGCGCCGCCGCGACGAGCAGTTCGCCGGCCGTTCGACCGCGCGAGCCCGCGGGCATCGCCGCCACGGCCTGCTCAAAAACCGCCGCCGCTTCGTTCGAGGCGCCCACCGCCTCGAGCACGCGCGCAAGCTGGTAGTGATCCTCGAACCTCGCCGGGGACAGTTCGCGCATCGCATCGAGGGCTGCGGCCGCCTCCGGGGCCAGCGGCGCGGGATTTGCCACAGCCGACGTGTCCGTGGCCGCTCCGTTCGCGCGCCGCAGCAGCCATAGCAACCGTTCCGCATGCGTGAGGAATGAGGTCGGCGCCAACCGCACTGCCTCGGCCAGGTCCGCGCCGGCCGCGTCGTGCTTTCCCAGCATTTCGTTGACCAGCCCGCGCCAGAGGAACGCCTCGGCATGTCCGCGGTCCGCAAAGCAGACGAACTCGAGGTCGGTCAAGGCCTCGCCGAAGAGTCCCGCCCGATACTCGAGCACCCCTCGCGTGAATAGCGCCTGCAGGAACCCCGTCCGTGCCTCCAGCGCCCGCCCGGCCATGCGGATCGCGGCCCCCAGATCGTGCTGTTCCATCGCCGTCGCCAGCGCCAGATATCCGTCGGCTGCGAACGGTCCCAGGTCGCGGGCCACGGGAAACGTCTCAATATTGCGGATCACTGCCTGCGCGCGGTCGTAGTCCTGCGTCCCCGCCAGCTCCTTGAGGCTGCGCAGGAGCACGTTGTCCGGGTCGGCCAGCAATGCCTGCTCGAAATCCTGGGCCGCCAGTTCCTGGGCCTCGCTCGTCATCTCCCGCATGCGGATCAGTCCGAGATATACGAACGGCAGCGCCTCGGCGCCCTGTTTGACGCGCTCCTTGATCTCCGGGCCGAAGCGATCGGTGCCCGTGAGAAACTGCGAGAAGATGGCCGCTGCGTCCTGGAACTTCACGGCCGCATCCGCGTAGCGCTGCTCATCGAACAGTCGCTGCGCGGTGCTGGTCATGCCCTCGGCCTTTTCGAGCTGTGCCGCTGCCGACTGCTGCGAGAGCTGCGTCACCTGTTTCTGTTTTCCGCGCAGCATCAGCGCCGACGCGGCGACGACCAGCAGCACGACCCCCACGGCGGTTGCCGCCGTCCGCTGCCGCCGCAACCACTTCGCGCTGCGTCGCCACAGCGGTGCCGGCCGCGCCCGGATCGGCTGGTCATCGAGGAACCGCTGCAAATCCTGCCCCAGCTCTCCCGCGCTCGCGTAGCGCCGCGCCGGGTCCTTCTCCATCGCCTTGAGTGCGATCACTTCCAGGTCGCGCGGCACGCGTGGGTTGATCTTCGACGGATGAGTCGGCTCGCGCTCCTGGATCGCGTTCAGCAGCTCCTGCGTGGACGACGAGATGAACGGGCTGCGCAGCGTCAGAAGCTCGTACAGCGTGGCTCCGAGGCTGTAGATATCCGCGCGCGAATCGACGTGCTTCCCGCCGCCCGCCTGTTCGGGGCTCATGTAGTTCAGCGTGCCAATGAGCTGCCCGCTGATCGTCATCGAGTGGTCCGTGGACAACCGCGCCAGGCCGAAGTCCGCGATCCAGACCTCGCGGTTGCGGTCGATTAGCAGGTTGCTCGGCTTGATGTCGCGGTGCAGGATGCCGCATTGGTGCGCGTAGTCGATCGCGCGCGCCGCCTGCAGCATCACCCGCGCCGCGAATCGGTAATAGGCCGGGTCCGTCGGCTCGGGCAGCAGTTCGGGCCAAGTCTCCGCCAGCGCTGCCCGTGCCGTCCCGGCTTCACCGTTCTGCGGGTGCGTTGGCGCGTATGGCGTGCGGGCGAGCACGTTCAGCGCGAAGCCATCGATGAACTGCATGGCGTAGAAGTGCACGCCCTTGTCGTGCTGGATCTGGTAGACGGGGATGATGTTGCTGTGCTGCAAACGGCCGGCCGCCCGCGCTTCGCGCACAAACCGCTCCAGCGCCGTCTCGTTCCAACTGATCCCCGGCGGCAGCACCTTGAGCGCCACGCGGCGTTCGAGCGATTTCTCGCGGGCCTCGAAGACGATACCCATTCCCCCCCGGCCGATCTCTCGCACGATCTCGAAATCGCCGAGCGATTGGCCAGGTGAAAAATACGTCTCGTGCCGCGCGAACTGGATCGCTCCGCCCGAGAGCGTCTCCGCGCCCGAATCGAGCAGCCGTGACTGCGACATTGACTTTCGCGAGGTGTCGACGATCGCCGTCTCCAGCCACCGCGCAGCATCGGCGCATCGGCGCAGCTCTTCGCGCTCCTCCTCGCTCAGCGACGAGCCCAGCGTCTCCACGTCCGCTTCGTCGCCAAGCGTCAGGCGCTCGATGTACGTGTCAACGGCCTTTTCCAGTTCCTCACGGCTCATCAGATCAAACCGTCAATCTAAGTTCGGACGCGCCCGGATCGCTGACCTCTTGCGCCTGATACGTCGACTCCCGCCTGCCTGCCGGTACTCCACAATCCGCAGTACTTCCGCGCGGCATCGCGCTACTTTCCAGTCTCCTGTGCCAGGCGCTTCAGAGCCCTCACTAAGAGCGCCCGCACCGCCTCGGCGCTACGGTTCATCCGCTCGCCAACCTCGGCCGACGACAGCATCTCAAATTGGCGCAGTTCGATCACTCGCCGCTGGTCCGGTGGCAACCGCATCAGCGCCTCGCGCAGCGATTCACATGCCTCATCGCGCAGCAGCACCTGGCTCGGCGAGTCCTCCCGCGCTGCGCCCGTCGCCTGTGCACCGATCTGCTCCAGCGCTACCTCGCGCCGGGCATCGCGCCGCGCCGCTCCAAAGTGTTTACGATGCGCGTCGATGATCTTGTGCTCCACAATCTTGCACAGCCAGCGATAAAAACCTTGCGGCGCCTGAGGGCTGAAACGATCGAACGACCGCACCGCTTCCAAATAGACCTCCTGCACAATGTCGCTCGTACTTTCCCGCGTGCGCAGCTCCGCCCCCAGCCGCGCGCGCACCAGGTTCTCCACGCGCGTCAGGTACCGCCCAAACAACTCGTTGAACGCCTTCGCATCGCCGCCCCGGATCTGCTCCACCAGACCGATCGTCGAGCGGGCGGTCGTTTCGTGATTCTGCGCCTGATCTGCCATTAAGTCGCTTCGTCTTCAGCCACCGGCGCCCCAGGTCCTCTCGTCGTCTGCACCCCTCGTCCCGCTTCGGGGCTGCCCGGCGCGGCCCCCTATCATACAGCGTTTTCGCCCCCTCGGCCGTCCGCGCCCGCTTCCCAAACTCACCCGCCGGCGCTATCGGACCTGTCCTTTGTTAGCGTGACTTGTACCCGCCTGCCGACAGCTCCAGATTGCCCGTTTTATCTGTGCTCTGTTACCCAACAGGGGATTGAAATCCCGAACGTCACTCGTTAAACTCAGCGCTTGAGAGAGGACCGATCCGCACGTCATTTGGATCGGTTTGGGAGAGAGGGAGTGGGTCAGCAAACGGAATCCCAGAGGCGGGTGCTTGTATTGCATCCCGACGCGGCGCGCCGCGACGAAATCGTCGCGCGCCTGGCAGTTCAAGGATATGACGTGACCCCCCAGGGCCACTTTGGTGTCCCTT
>CAZNDQ010000127.1:0-9244 GCA_964571825.1 uncultured Planctomycetales bacterium
CTTGTGCGCATCTCCCCGATGATACTCCGCCACTCCCTCCACCACCGCCGCCGGCGCCGCCGCCAGCGCCGCCTCCAGCGCCGCCGCGTTCTTTTCCTTCGACAGCGCCGGATCGCCGGTCTCCGCCGCTTCCGCCGCCGCGATCAACCCGTCCAGCCGCCCGCGAAACTGCTGCCACTTCTCCCCCGACAGCGCCTCCCGCAGCGCATACGGCCACGGCTCCGGCAGCGGCTGCTCCGGCAGTGTCAGCACCCGCACCAGCACCGCCACCGCGCACAGGATCAGGATCGGCATCGCCACCCGGCAGAACCGCTCGATCCCCTTCGTCACGCCTTTGTAGATCAGGAAGTAGTTCGCCACGAACACGATCAGCACGAAGTACACGACCTTGTTGATCGCCCCCTTGCCGTCCGTCAGCCCGTCCGCATCCATCCCCACAAACTGCTCGAAATACTTCGTATACGCATCGACCTGTACCCCGAGGTCCATTCGCCCCATCAGGTAATCCAGCGCGTACGACAAGCACCACGCCTCGATCACCCCGTAGTACATGTAGATCGCCACCGGGATCAGCACCGCCACCGCGCTGAACAGCCGCACGAAACGGTTCTTCACCAGCGCGTAAAAAATCCCCGGGCTGCTGTTGAACCCCAGCCGGCCGCCCTCGCGCCCCAGCGTCCACTCCACCCAGCAGATCGGAATCCCAAGCAGCACCAGCGAGATGAAGTACGGGATCATGAACGCGCCGCCGCCGTTCGCCGCCGCATTGCCGGGAAACCGCAGGAAGTTCCCCAGCCCTACGGCCGACCCCGCCACCGCCAGGATCGCACCGACCTTCGAGCCCCATTGTTCACGCGGCGGTTTGCTGTCGCTCATGCGGTTGCGCTCCGCTCGATTCGACGTCCGGATCAGATCAGATGGGATCGGTTGCCCGGGATTCGTTAACGGCCCGGGCTGCCCCGCGCGGCCGACTGTCCGCCGCGGGGGCCTGCCCGCTTTTCGGGGCAGCAGGTTTGATACAGGCATCCCGAACGAGGGTCAAGCCGATATGCCCTGCCCTTGTCTCTGCCGATGTTCGTCCGATGCGACAAATGTCACGGCGGCGCCGGCCGACTGTCTACAGCGCGCGTGGTGTTTCTCCCGACCCCCGCTTACAATCAGGGTGCAGAGGCGCGGTCGAGATGCAGCGGGCTTCCGCTGTTCGTTCCGACCTCCACAGGACGTTTCGACGGAAATCAAACATGCAGGATGATGCATCGGGCGGTCACGGCCCGGCTGCGCTCGCTCCGCGGGCCGCGGCCGCGCTGAAGTTCAGCGGCAACGAGGGATTCCATCACGAATTGCGGCGGCGCGTCGAGCGCTTCTTCCGCTTTACCGGCCGGTCACAGCGCGACTGCCCCCAGATGTACCTCAAGACGGCCTGCGTTCTCCTCTGGCTCGCCGCTTCCTACGTCCTGCTCGTCTTCTTTGCCGCGAACTGGTGGCAGGCGCTCCTGCTCGCTCTTTCGGTGGGCATGGCCGCCGCCGCCGTCGCCTTCAATGTCCAGCACGACGGCGGACACCACGCCTACTCCGGCCGCCGCTGGATCAACAAACTCGCCTCGCTCACCCTCGACCTCCTCGGCGGCAGCTCCTACATCTGGGCCCGAAAGCACAACGCCCTGCACCACAGCTACGCCAATATCACCGGCCACGACACCGACATCGAACTCGGCGTCTTCGGCCGACTCTCGCCCCACCAGAAGCGGCTCCGTTTCCATCGCCTCCAGCACATCTACCTCTGGTTCCTATACGGCTTCCTCGCCGTCAAATGGCAGTTCGTCGACGACTTTCACAATGTCATCACCGGCCGCATCGGCGAACATCGACTCGCTCGCCCGCGCGGGTGGGACCTCGTCGTCTTCCTTGGCGGGAAGCTCGCCTTCTTCACCCTCGCGCTGGGCATCCCGCTGCTGTTGCACCCGTGGTGGGCCGTTCTCGGCGTCCTGGCCTTCATCTCTTTCCTGCAGGGCCTGGCCCTCAGCGTCGTCTTTCAGCTCGCCCACTGCGTTGAAGAGGCCGACTTCCCCCTGCCCGACCCGGCCACCGGCCGGATGGAGGCCGACTGGGCCGTCCACCAGGTCCAGACCACCGTCGACTTCGCCCGCGGCAGCCGTCTGCTGTCCTGGTTCCTCGGCGGGCTCAACTACCAGGTCGAGCACCACCTCTTTCCGCAGGTCTGCCACGTGCACTACGCCAAACTCTCGCGCCTCGTCGAGCGCACCTGCCACCGCTTCGGCGTACGCTACCAGGCCCACCGCACCTTCATCGACGGGCTGATCTCCCACTACCGCTGGCTCCGCCGCATGGGGCTCCCCAACCCGGCGTAACGCGTGGAAGATGGTTGGCGGGAGTTGGTTGATCAAACTCGCCGCCGCCGCCGCCGCAGCCGACTCGCGCGCCAATCAATCCACGCTCAGGCAGTCCGGCGGCGCCACTCCGTCGGGCGTGGCGCTGAAGATCACCGAAAACGTGCTGAAGTCGATAATGTTGACGACGCCGTTCTGATCCAGATCGGCACAGGTCCACAGCTCGACCGTGCACACGTCGTTCGGCGCATTCAGCCCGAAGCACGAGCTGAACACGCTGAAGTCCGCCAGCGTCACCAGGTTGTCGCCGTTGAAATCGCCGCAGACGCACTCGATCGTCGGTGCCCCGGCCCGGAGGCAATGCAGCGCGCCGGCGTGCAGGTTCATCGTCCTGCTCGACGCCCGCCCGATCACCACCTGCCCGACGTTCTGCACCGACCCCGTCAGCGTGTCCGTCTCCGCTCCGGCGGAAATCACCACGCACCCGGCCTCGTCCGCCTGCGTGCGCGGCCCCAGCGGCAACAGCCCGAGCAGCATCACGACACCGATCAGGTTTCGCATGACATTCATCGCGTATCCTCCACCACTCATTGGATCACCGCCGAACCCGTCTTGCAGAAATACTTGCCGGGCTTCGTCAACAGCACACCGGCCCCTGCGTTATACGTCCCGGCCTGGAAGTAGAAGACGCTCTCCTCCGGGAACACGTCGTGGGCGCTTTGCACATTCTCGAACGGGAAATCACACGTCCCGAACTGAAAGATGAAGGCGTTGCCCAGATACACGTTCTGACCGTCGAGGCACGGCTCAACCGCCAGCGCCGGCCCGCCGCCGCGCAGCCCCAGATCGAGCTTGAGCTGGTCCCACTCCTGCGAGGAGATGCAGGGCTCGGCGTCGAGCACCTGCCGCCGCCGCTCCAGCTCGGCCAGGTCGGCCGGCGTCCGCCGTCGTGCCAGCAGCGCTCCCGCGTCGATGTTCGCCCACTCGTTGTAATCGTCCACCACCGTCCGGTTCCCCGTCGCCCCGCACCACCCGCTCGACGCATTGTTGATGTCCTGCGCCACGCTGACGTTCAGGTTCCCGTCGCAGTCCCAGTCCGTCGGAACCATGATCGTGCCCAGCGTCTCATTCAGATCGTCCTCGTTCAGCGTGCACATCCGCCCGTGCGAGTAGTCGATCTCCTTGAACAGCGCCTCGTCGAACGTCAGTCCCAGCGAGATCATCGAGTTCCGCACCCCCACGAGCTGGTACGAATACGTCATCACGCTCGGCATGTTGGGCACGAAGTTGCCGACAAAATCGGAGTCCTCCGGGTCGCCGTTGCAGTTCAGCGTCCCGCAGTGTGAGAGCCCGAGACAATGCCCGAACTCGTGCGCCAGCGTCGACGCCTGGACGAACTCCGTCCCCGTCCCCCCGTCGAAATTCCCCAGCGTCACGATCAGGTTCTCCCCGCCGTCCGACCGCCCCGAGCTGCCCGACGTGACGCAGTCGTCGTCCGAGTTCAGCGACTTGTACTGGTGCGCGAACAGGCAGTAGTGCCACGGCTCCGGGTCGTCCGCGTGATCGAAGTTCGCCGCCTTGATCGCGGCAAACGTGTCCGGATCGTCATCGTACGTCCAGAACTCCCCGCATCCGCCGTCCACCTCCGGATTGCCCTGAATGTCGATGTAGTGCGTGACCTCATTGCTCAAATCGATGACCAGCGTATGTCCCTCGCAGGCAAACATCTGCACCACCGCATCCAGCACGAGCTGGCTCGGCTGATGGTCGTGCGCCACCGGTACGTTGCTCGCCCCCATCCAGTCGATTTCGATGTAATAGGTGTCCGCCCGCGCGCCGCCGCACAGCACCGCCCCGCAGACCACCGCCGCAACAACCGCCGCATACTGGTATCTGCTAACCGCATCCATCACTCGCCTCGCAATGACCCGACCGGGTCGTGTTCAATCACCCAGCACCGCGCCGCCCAGCAGCGCCAGCACCAGCATCGCCTTCGTGTACACCCCGACCGCCGAATACGCCCCCGGCTCGACAATCCACACCGTGCCGCCCTCCGGCACGTCCGCCTCGCCCCCGCCGAACGTCGAAAATGGCTTGTGAAACGTCCCGAGTTCCTCATTCCCGCCGTACAGCCGGTCCACAAACCGCCAGTTCGACTCCGGATACAGGAAAGACATCACCAGTTGATCGAACCGGCTCAGGTGGTTGCGCTGGCCGACGCACTGCACCGGCGGCGGACACTGCCCCCCGCAGAACTCCAGCCCCGCCCAGATCGTGTCGTACGGCGGCAGCAGCTTGATCGGCGCGCACTTCGCCGGGTCGGAGCCGCACCCCGTGTCGCACTGATCGGCCACGGCCGGGCAGTCCCCCAGGTCCGGACAATCCGTGCAGCCGCTCGGACAGTTCGACGGCGCGCTCGGACACGCCGGATCGACGTCGCACGTCCCGCCAGGGCAATCCCCGTCCACCGCGCAGGCGTTGCCGCTGTTCATTCCCCCGCTGCACAGCATCGACCGGCAGATCGAAAACGTGCACAGCGGGTAGGACATGATCGAATCGATGTCCGCCTGCCCCCGCGGCCACGCCAGCGAATCGTCCGCAATGCAGTAATTCCCCGAGAATGCGTCGTCGATCACGCAATAATCGATGAACATGAAGAAGTCGCGGTCCTGTCGCTGATGCGTGTGGTACAGTCCGAGCACGTGCCCGACCTCATGCGCCAGCCCAAACACCGCCTGGCAGTTCGAACAACTTCCCCCGCCGCTGCACCAGTTGTTGATCAGCAGCGTATGCGCGCCGTTTCCGCGATAACCTTCCGGCGGCGGATACGCCGGCCCCACCGTCCCGTTCGTGATCAGCAGATAATTCTCCTCTTCATCCCGCGGCACGAATGTCACGTTGGCCACGGCTTCCCACTCATCCATCGCCGCCAGCACGCAGCATTGGCTGTTCACCGGGATCGGGTCGATCGTATCGAACTCGTACGGCACAACGCCCCCCGGCCAGAGCCGCGACGCCGAATCCGGATACACGCCCGCCTGTGCCGCCGCGCACACCGTCAGTACAGTGCCCACCGACGCCAGCAGGCGAGTCGATCTGTTCGTTCCTGCGCACATGATCCGAATTCCCGTCGCCGCTCTAGTGGAGATTCACCAGTACCAGAACCATCCCGTCATTCGCCACGCTCATCGCCTTCCCGATGATCGCCCCATGCGCCCGCGCCGCGTCCGTCACCTTCATGCAGTGCCCCGGCACGTCCGACGTCGTCAGCAGGTCGCCCGGCGCGATCGCCCCGCCCGACTCGTCCGCCAGGCAGTACACCCGTCCGCTCAGCGCCACGGCGTGCTCGCCGCTCAGTTCGTGCCCGCGCTGTCCCATCATCATCCCCGGCCGGATGCCGCCGGCGCCGGAGATGATCCCGGCCACCGTCCGGTCATACGCCCGGCAAGACGGCACCAGCCGCCCCGGCCGCTTCGGATCGATGCACACCACCGCCCCCGGCCGGATTGCGCCCGCCTCGCCGCCCACGTCAAACCACTCTGACAGATCCATCCCGCCCGAAATCTCCAGCTCTTGCGTGATGATCCGCCCGTTCGCCCCGTGCTCCGCGTCGATCGTGATCGTCGCGTCGCCTGCCGCGTTCCGCAGAATGATCTGCCCTCCCTGTGCATTCGTCTCATCCGCCACGATCTCCACCGTCGACTGCCCGTTCGCCCGCCGCAGCACCATTTGCCCGCCGCGATTACCGCCGGCATTTGCGACAATCTCCACCGTCTCGTTCCCCCCGTCCGTCTCCATCGAGATCTCCCCCGCCGACCCCACCGTATCCGCGCTCAGCCGCACGCCGAGGTTCCCCGCCGTGTCCAGCAGCCGCATGGCGGCGTCATCGTTTTCGTCCGCGTCGATTTCGACAGTTGGGGTTCCCTGGTTGTTCCACAGGTTGATCCCGCCACCGCCTCCGCTACCCGACGAATCCAGCCGCACCGTCTCGCGCACGCCGTCGTACAGCGAGAGCACCCCGCCACGGTCGTCCCCGTCGCCGTCAATCAACACCGTGACGATGCCCGAGATATTGCGCATCCGGAACAGCGAGCCGGTGCTGTCGTCGGCTTCGAGCCGGATCGCCTCGGTGCCGCCGCCGTTCCACATCCGGATCTCCGAGCCCCGGCTGAAACCGCTGCTGCCGCTCGCCACCCGCCCGTCGAGCCGCAACGTTTCGCGAAACTCGTCGCCGATCGAGACGCGCGCGCCCAGATCGCCGTCATCCGCATCGAGCAACAGCGTTCCGTCGCTCAGAATGTTGTAAAACGCGATGTTCGACGACCCGCCGGTGCTGTCGTCCGCGTCGATCCCCATCGTCTGGTTGCCGAAGCTGTTCGACAGCGTGATCGCAGCGCCGCCCCCCGATCCGTTCGGATTCACCACCACCGTCGGGTTCGTCCCGTCGCGCAGCGTCAGCAGCGACGCCCCGTTGCCGCCGTTGTCCGAGTCGAGGATGAGCGTGTCCGCGCCCTGTGCGTTCCGCCCCGTGATCTTCGAGCCGCCTAGCGCTCCGTCCATCCCGTCCAGCGCCAGCGAGAGCCCGCCATCCGCCTGATACACGTTCAGAAACCCGCCGTTGTCCGACGATGACCCGCCCCAGAATACGCGCCCGCCGGAACTGAACGTCTCGATCTGCGCGCTCGAGCCCGAGATCGACACCCCCGGCCCCCCGAGCGACGCCCGGAACACGATCATCGATCCGTTCGTGGTCGGCGTGCCCAGCTCGACGTTGTCCGTCAATTCGGCGTTCTCGACGCGGTCCACGCGGTACGCCAGCGGCACCGCCGCCAGGTCGATCCGCGGGCTCAATTCCGCCGCGCCGTCAACGCTCACCCCCAGCCGTCGCAGCGTCCCGTCAAACGTCGTGTTGCTCACCGGAATCAGCACGTCCACGATTCCGTTGACGATCGGCACGTCGTCCAGCGCGATCGGCCCCGCGACGACCACGTTCGCCGAGTTGTAGATCGTGAATGACAAATCCACCGTCGGACCCGGCAGCGCGTTGCCCTGGTTGTCCGCCAGAAACGCCTGGAAGCTCACCCGGCTCGACAGCGCATCGAATATCGGCGCCGCCTCGACCCCCGCCGCCAACGCCAGCACCAGCAGCCCGGCGCCGACACGCCCCAACGAAACGCGATTGGAATGGATCAATGCACTCATGGTCCGTCTCCTGAATAGAGTTCGTTGCCTGAATGGAGATGCGAAGTGCCATCGGCCCGGTGACCGTGTGCGCTCCGCAACATCGGTACAAGGACGCCCCCATCCGGCGGCGCGCTCTGCCGCCGTCCGCTGACCTGCTCGCTCTGGGGAACGTCCTGAAACTCCGGCCTTCGTTCAGCCTACTGAACGCTGAACGCCAATACCATCAAAAACCGCAGACACCGCCGCGATTTTTTTGATCCTGTCCGCAACAATGGACACGCACTTCCATGGCCAAAATCGATCTCCGGCGTGTCGATCGCCGCCCGCGGCCGCCGCGCGGCCCGCACATCGCATCGCGACGCTCGGACAACTCGTCCCGGAACCGGCGCCCGGCACTCGGCACCCGGCATCCTGGTAAACGACCCAGCCGCCGTTTTCTTACACGCTTGCCGAAAGAATCCTGCTGGATGCCGGGCGAATGAACATCGCCCCGGTTCAGTAATGCAGGAAACTCAGGTGCAGTTCCGCGTGCCGCAGGTTCAGCGCGATCCGCTCTTCGTGGCTCATCGGACCGAACGCCGGGCTGTCGTGATTCGTCGGCTCGTCGCTCGCCAGCCGCTTCAACGCCGCCCGCAGCCGCGCGGCCCCCTCCTCCGTGCTCAGCTTCTCGACCCCGTACGTCCCTTCCGGCGCCCCCGGCAGCCGCACGCCCGCCGAGAGCCCCTCACGCAGCATTTTCCCTTTCATCATCTTCAGCATCACCCGGATCGGCCACGGCGCCCGCTTGATCGGAAACCCCTCGTACGGATAGTTGATCCAGCTCGCCACATGCCCCATGATCTGCCCCGCCGTCCAGTTCCCGCTCTGCCGCAGCCGCCCGTCCCGCCCCGCCGCCTCGATCCGATCGACCTCACCCAGCGCCTCCTCCACCGACCCGAACCGCAGCTGCCGCCGATCTGTCACCTTCGCTGTATTCATCTGGCTTTCTCCTCTGGGGTGCGGCGCACAACGATATGCCACCCCATCCTCAGCCCGTCAATGCCGCCTCCGGACTTCGGGGGAGGAGACCCCCACCGCGCGGACTGCATGCGTTGCCGACGATCCCCGAATCCCGCCCGACGAAGTGGGGAACGCGCACGAACGATAACGGGATGCCGGCACGACTCGTCGCCCCGCTGGAGAGGAACATCCTCGTCACCCGACGTTCAATGAGGTTTCAGTTGGACATGCGCCAGCGGAAGCGTCTCCCCCGTCGCCGCCGCCGCCTCGGCGCCGCAGCGGCTCACCGACGCCAGCAACCCGATCGCCAGCGCCGTGAACAGCAGCGCCGATCCCCCCGCCGATACCAGCGGCAACGCGATCCCCTTCGTCGGCGCCACTACGGTCACGACCGCGATGTTGATCGTCGCCTGCACCCCGATCACCATCGTCAGCCCGAACGCCAGCAGCCGTCCGAACCGGTCCCCCGCCTCCTGCATCGCCCGCCGCCCCTGCCAGATCAGTGCCACGAATAGCGCGATCACCCCGATCCCGCCGATCACCCCCAGCTCCTCGCAGATAATGGCGAAAACGAAATCGCTCCGCGCCTCCGGCAGATAACCGTATTTCTGGATGCCGGCACCGAGCCCCCGCCCCCACCAGTCCCCCGACGCAATCGTGCACAGCGACTGAAACGCCGGGGAGCCCTTGCCCGCCACGTCTTCATAGATTTT
>CAZNDQ010000128.1:0-9236 GCA_964571825.1 uncultured Planctomycetales bacterium
ACGCCCGAACTGATGTCGCTGCCGATCCACCTTTCCCACCGCCTCGTCGAGCGACAGGCCGCCGTCCGCGAGCGCGGTGAGTTGACCTGGCTCCGCCCCGACGCCAAGAGTCAGGTGACCGTCGAATACAACGGGATGAAGCCCGTCGGCATCCGCACCATCGTTCTCTCTACCCAACACACCGAAGCGGCGCTCGACCCGAAAACCGACGCCATGGCCGATGCCCGCCGCGCCGAAGTGGTCGACAAGATCATCCGCCCCGTGATCCAGGCCGTCTGCCCGAACCTCTGGCGCAACGATATCAAGTACCACATCAACCCCACCGGCCGGTTTCTCATCGGCGGACCCCACGGTGACTCCGGCCTCACCGGCCGCAAGATCATCGTCGACACCTATGGCGGGCGCGGCTGCCACGGCGGCGGTGCCTTCTCCGGCAAGGACCCCTCCAAGGTCGACCGCAGCGCCAGCTACATGGCCCGCTATATCGCCAAGAACATCGTCAAGGCCGGCCTCGCCGAAACCTGCGAAGTGCAACTCGCCTACGCCATCGGCGTCGCCGATCCCGTCAGCGTCCTCGTCGACACCGACGGCACCGGTACCATCTCCGAAGCTCGCCTCGAGGGACTGGTGCGCGAGTTCTTCCCGCTCAAGCCGCGCCAGATCATCGAACACCTGAAACTGCGCCGCCCGATCTACCTCCAGACCGCGCGGCACGGCCATTTCGGCCGCGAGGGCGACGGCTTTACCTGGGAACTCACCGACGTGGCCGACAAACTCGCGCGCGCCGCAAAGTCCGCGACCGTCAGCGTCTGACTCGACCTGCGTCAGAACATGGATTGCAGAAACTCGACCGCGTCGCGCAGCTCGTCCAGCCCCCCCGCGCGACCGATCTCCCGTTCGATCACCAGCGGCCCGCGATAACCCCGCGAACGCAGCTTGCTGATCACCCGCGGAATGTCCGCATCGCCGTTTCCCGCCATGACCTCCGTCCCCCATTCCTCCCCCGGCCGGGCCGACCACGTCGCGTCCTTGATGTGCACGTGCGCAATGTGCGGCGCCAGCGGTCCCAGCGCCTCCACCGGATCACCCACACCGTAGAGAATCATGTTCCCCGGATCGAAGTTGATCCGCGCGTTCGCCCGCCCGAGGTCCCCGACGAACCGCGCCATCGTCTCGGCCGTCTCCTGCCCCGTCTCCATCGCCAGCACGATGTCCTTCTCCGCCAGCGCATCCGCCACGCGCCCCACGCGCTCGAGCATCACACGGTACTTCGCCTCGCCCGCATCCTCCGGCACGAAACCGACGTGCGTCGTCAGCAGCCGCGCGCCCAGCCTGGCGGTCAGGTCGCGCATGCGGATCGTCGCCGCCAGCCGCGCCTCCCACGTCCCATCCGGCGCGTAGCCGCCCGTCGCCGCGATCGCCGCGATCGTCGAATAATCCTCCCCCTCGAACCCGACGCACGTGCCCGTCAGCTCGACGCCTGCCGCGCGGATCGTCGCCAGCACCCGTTCGTCCTGCCCGGCCGCGGGGATGTCCCCGCCGAAGAATCCCGCCTGCACCGCCGACAGCCCCAGCTCCTGCCGCGCCATCCGCAGCGCCTCCCCCAGGTCGTGCCGGTTCAGCGACCATGATGTGATGCAGATTTGCAGCGGTTCCATCCGTCTAATCCTCCTCCGCGGCCACCCGCGCGGCCGTCGTGCCCTGCGCCTTGCGCCGCAACTGACCGCACGCCGCGTCGATGTCCATCCCCCGGCTCCGACGCACGTGCGCGTTCACGCCGAACTTCCGCAGCTCCTCGACGAAGAAGTGCGCGTCGCTCGCGCTCGGCCGCTCAAAACCCATCCCCGACACCGGATTGTACCGGATCAGGTTGACGTTGCACCGCATCTTCCGCGCCACTTTCACCAGCTCCCGCGCGTGCTCCGCCTTGTCGTTCACGCCGTGCAGCAGGATATACTCCAGCGTCACCTCCCGCCCCGTCGTGTCGAAGTAGTACCGCGCCGCCTCGATCAGCTCCGCCAGCGGAATCTTCTTCGCCCACGGGATCAGCTTCGCTCGCAGCGCATCGCTGGGCGCATGCAGCGACAGCGCCAGCGTGATCTGCATCCGCTCGTCCGCCAGCGAGCGCATCTGCCGCGGCAGCCCCACCGTGCTCACCGTAATCTTCCGCTGCCCGATGTTCAGCCCCCATGGGGAGCGCAGCGTGCGCAACGAGGCGATCAGAGCGCGGTAGTTGGCAAGCGGCTCGCCCAGCCCCATATACACCACGTTGCTCAGCCGATGCTCCGCCCCGCACTCCCCCCGCACGCGCAGCACCTGCTCCACGATCTGACCCGCCGTCAGGTTGCGCTCCAGTCCCCCGATCCCGCTCGCACAGAATGTGCACCCCACCGGGCACCCGACCTGCGACGAAATGCACGCCGTACGCCGCGCCTCGTCCGGGATCATCACGCACTCGCTCGTCCGCCCGTCCCCCCAACGCAGCAGAAGCTTTACCGTCCCGTCGCGCGACTCCTGCCGCCGCTGAACCGTCGATTCGTACAGCGAAAACGCCGCGTCCAGCTCCTCCCGCAGCGCCTTCGGCAGGTTTGTCATCTGCTCAAAGGCAGTCGCTCCACGCTGATACACCCACTCCAGAATCTGCCCGCCACGATAGGCTGGCTGCTCGCGCGCCCCCAGCCACTCCCCGAGTTGCTCGGGGTCCAGCGAGAGCAGATGCACCTTGCCGACGGCCGCCACCATGGCCGTTATTGTAGCGGACCGCCTCGTCATTCGTCAGAGCGGCCCAGCGCGACGCCCTCGCGCGCAACGGCGCACGTCGCACACGTGTATAATGCTCGCCGAATTCGCACCGCTGCTTTACGGGAGCCGCATTTGCGACGTACCGGCTGGATCTGCGACGCACGCTTCGAACGCCACCTTACCGGCCACGGCCACCCCGAGCGCCCGGCCCGCATCGCCGCCGTCCGCCGTGCCGTCGAGTCCGCCGGCCTGCTGCAACACCTCGTCGCGCTCGACGCCGCCCCCGCCCCCGAAACGGCGATCGAGCGCATCCATCCGCGCCGCTACCTCGACGGGCTCCGCGCCGCCTGCGCCGGCGGCCGCCCGTTCTACCGCGACCCCGAGTGCACGATCTGCCCCGAGAGCTACGAAATCGCCCGCCTTGCCGTCGGCGCCGTGCTCGCCGCCGCCGATGCCGTCATCACCGGCCGACTCGACAACGCCTTCTGCGCCGTTCGCCCCCCCGGCCACCATGCCGAGCCCGACCGCCCGATGGGCTTCTGCCTGTTCTCCAACATCGCCATCGCCGCACGCCATCTCCAGGTCCGCCACGGCCTCGTGCGCATCGCCATCCTCGACTGGGACGTCCACCACGGCAACGGCACGCAGGCCGCCTTCGAGCGCGACGCCACCGTCCTCTTCTGCAGCATCCACGAAGACCCGCGCTACCTTTACCCCGGCACCGGCTTCGCCGACGAACGCGGCGTCGGCCCCGGCGAGGGCACCACCATCAACGTGCCGCTCCCGCCCGGCGCCGGCGACGAGCAGTACCTTCGCGTACTGACCGATACCTGGCTGCCGCGCCTGCGTGAATTCCGCCCCGACTTCCTCCTCCTCTCGGCCGGCTTCGACGCCCACGCCGCCGACCCTCTCGCCCACATGCAGGTCACGACCGACGGCTTCGCCCGCCTGACGCAGGCCGCCCTGGCCGCCGCCGACGAACTCTGCCGCGGCCGCCTCATCAGCGTCCTCGAAGGCGGCTACGACCTCGACGCGATCGGCGAATCCGTCGTCGCCCACCTGCGGACGCTGATCGGCCCGCGCTGATTCGACGCCCGACCCGTCCCGCCGCATCCCGCGTTTCCGCCCTCCCGCGCGCGTGATATACTGCGCCGCGATTTTCGCCGGAGACCGACGCGATGCGCATCCTCGTCCAGGACGGCGAAGTGATGATGGGCGACCTGACATTCGAGCAGGACCGCATCACCGTCGGCACCGACTCCAAAAACAACATCATCCTCCCCGGCAAGGCCGTCAGCGAGCAGCACGTCATCCTCGAGCAGAACGACGAAGGCAAGTGGTTCGTCGAACCCGCCCACCCCAATCTCACCATCACCGTCAACAACATCCCCCTCCTCAAGCGCGTCCCCGTGCAGGAGGGCATGACCATCGCCGTCGACCGCTACCGCCTCAAGGCCTTCATGCACTGGAAGTCGCGCCACGACGAAGCCGCCGAGGAATTGACCGCCGAGCAGGTCGCCCTCATCCGCCGCTCCCCGCTGCCACCCGGCACCATCGTCAAGGGCCACGCCGACGAGATCAGCATTGCCACGGGCTGGCTCGACCGCATCAGCGTCATCAGCAGCGAGATCTCCCACTGCGCCGACGTGCCCACCCTCATCGACTACACGCTCGGCATGATGCTGCGCGTCTTCGGCGCCGGCATGGCCTACGTCGGCACGCGAAAAACCGCCGCCGGACACTTCGAGTCCGTCGAGGGCCGCAGCGCCAAGGGCACCGCCATCGACCTCCCGCGCCTTGGCACGCAGATGGTCTTCCGCAGCGTCGAAAAATCCGTCCACCTGCTCGTCGTCAAGGCCGATGACGGCCCCATCGCCAGCGCCATGTCCGTCCCTCTGCTGACCGCCGCCGGCAATCTCGGCGTGGTGTACGTCGACAGCCGCACCGAGGGACAGCACTACAAGCCCTGGCACCTCGATCTGCTCTCGGTTATCGCCTCGCGCATTTCACAGGTCCTCGCCGAGTTGCTGCAGGGCGGCCCGCGCCGACCCGCGCCCGCCGCCGCGCCCGGCCCTGACGACGGCCCCCACTGGGTGCAGACCGTCCAGCACCGCCTCGACGCCGAAGCCCCGCCCACCTGGTCCGGCTTGCAGCTCGCCGCCCGCACCCGACCCGGCCGCCGCAGCACCGACCTCTACGACATCACCCGCCAGCCCAACGGCAACGTCGCCGTCTTCCTTGCCGCCGCCCACGGCGAAGACGCCGACGCCGCGCTCACCCTCACCGAGGCCCGCGCCGGCTTTCGTACCGCCCTCATGCACGGCGATGCCCCGCACATCATCATTCGCGCCCTCAACCTGCTCATGACCGACTGCGGCCTCGGCGGCCGCTTCGACGGCCTCTGCCTCTTCCTCGATCCCGCCTCCGGCGAACTCAAGTGGTGCGCCGGCGGAGACCTCCACGCTCTCGTCGTCGATTCCCTCGGCACCTCGCGCACCCTCACTCTCGAATCCGCCCCGACGCTCGGCAGCGAAAAGACGCGCACCTTCGCCACCCAGACCGCCTCCCTCGCCGACGGCGAGATGCTCGTCCTCTACTCCCCCGGACTCACCTCCGCCATCTCCGGCGCCGGCGAACCGCTCACTGAGGCGGCGCTCGTCCAGGACCTGAGCGACTGCGTCGGACAGGACGTCGGCCAGACGCTCGACGAGATCATGATGGACTTCGACGAGACCCTCCGCGACGGCTCGCAGCCCGCCGACATCACCCTCGTGCTGCTGCTCCGCGGCGACTGATCGCAATACACGCCGCCCGTCCGCGCAAAAAAAAGACCGCGCCGGTTCGTCCCGACGCGGTCTCGTAGCTACGGCTGCTCACGCAGCGCTCAGATCAATCGACGCTCAGGCAGTTCGGCGGCGAGATGCCGTCCGGCGTCAGCCCGAAGATCGTCGCCAGCGTCGCAAAGTCGTTCCCGCCGATCTGTCCGTCCTGGTCAAGGTCGGCACAGGAGAACAGCTCCGGCGTGCACGATCCCGCCGGTCCCGCCAGCCCGAAACACAGCACAAACTGCGAAAAATCATTCAGATCAACGGTGTTGTTCGCCGGCGCAGCCAGATCGCCGCAAACGCACGGCGGCACGACCACGCATTCCGGATCGCTGTCCGTCATCCCGTCGCAGTCGTTGTCGATCCCGTCGTTGCAGTTTGCGTTCTCCGCCGTCTCATCGACCCGGATGATCACGTCCGGGTTCGTCGGACACTCGTCGCAGACGTTGCCCGCGCCGTCCCCGTCCGAATCGCGCTGCGTCGGGTCGAACACCGTCGGACAGTTGTCGCAGGCGTCCCCGACGCCGTCCGCGTCCACGTCCGCCTGGTCCGGGTTCGCCAGCGACCGGCAGTTGTCGCAGTTGTCCGACAGCCCGTCCATGTCCGTGTCCTCGATCGGACCCGTTGGGATGATCTTGAACACTTCGCCGTCGCCGTCGACGATGTACAGTTCGCCGAAGTTATCCTCCCCGAACGACGTGATGCGGTTCAGCACGAACCCGCTGTTCGTCATCAGCTCCGTGTGCAGCGTCCGCAGGTTGCTCACCGTCACGCCGTCGAAGTCGAACGCGAACACCTTCGTTCCCGCGCATGCGCCGCCGAACGATGGATCGCCCCAGTCGGCGAAAATGTAACTCCCGCCCAGGTCCGGCGTCGCGTCGCAGCCGCGGTAGTAATACCCGCCCGTGATCGAGCACCCCGTCACCGTCGGACAGTCGCCCGCCCCGCCGCCGCTGTGGCAATACTGGTGGATCGGCAGCTTCAGCGTCCCGGCCGGATTGCAGTTGTTGGCCGGGTTGAAGCAACTCAGCCCCTCCATCAGCCGCCAGCCGTAGTTCTCCCCGCCTGGATGGCCGTTCACCTGAAAGTTCACTTCCTCGCGGTTGTTCTGCCCGACGTCCGCGATGTACAGATCGCCCGTCATCCGGTCAAAGCTCATCCGCCACGGATTTCGCACGCCGTACGCCCAGATCTCGTCAAGGAAGCTCGCGTTGCCCACGAACGGGTTGTCCGCCGGAATGCCGAAGTTCTTGTTGCTGTCGGCCGGATACGCGTCCGCGCCGTCTACGTCGATCCGCAGGATCTTGCCCAGGATGTTCAGCCCGTTCTGCGCCCGGTTGCCGGGGTCGCCGGCGCTCCCGCCGTCACCCAGCGCGATGTACAGGTATCCGTCCGGCCCGAACTCGATCATCCCCCCGTTGTGGTTTGTGAACGGCTGCGTCACCACCAGCATGATGAACTCGCTGTTGAAGTCCGCCGTGTCCGCGTCGATCCGGCTGTAGCGGGCGACCGTCGTGTGCCCGCTGTTGTTCGAGTAATGAACATAGAAGAACCCGTTGTTCTGATAGTCCGGATGAAACGCCAGCCCCAGCAGGCCCCGCTCCGTGTACCCGCCGATGTTGATCACGCGCGAATCGATGTTCAGGAACGGCGTTGCCTGCAGCGCACCGTCCTTGTAGATCCGGATCAAGCCGTTCTGCTCGACGATAAACAGCCGGTTGTTGTCGCCCGGCGCCGCCGTCACGTAGACCGCCTCCCCGATCTGCGCCGCCGTCGTCAGCCGCTGCAGCGTCAGCCCCGCCTCCGCACTCGAAGCCGCCAGCACGCCGCACAGCAGGGCCGCACTCGCGCACATCCGCATCATTCTGCTCGTCATGATTCGCTCCACTGACAACTACGACTGGTTTCCGTACGGTTCCGCGGTGAGCCTGTGCCGCTGCGATCGCCGCTCAGTACCCGCACCGGTCGCCGCCGTCGGCGGCACCGCCCGCTGCACGCGGACCGCCCACATGGATCGGTCCACTCACAAGGCGTTCGACAACGATTCGGGCTGGGATGCCTGGCGCAACCTCAGCAGACGGCCCCGATGGCGTCCAGACTCAACACGCCATCTTACCGCCCCGGCTCCGGCGAAACAACAACGATCTATTATCAGACGATTGGCAACGACCAGGCCGCGTGGGCCGGCCCCGCCCGAGAGTCAGCGACGGAATGATTCCGCTCCCAGTGCACCACCTCCCTGCGCCAGCCGTTCCACCTCCGGACGGCCGGGCATCGACGGAAACGCACCGACTACCGTGCACGCCAGCGCCCCAGCGGCGCACGCCCACCGCGCGGCCGATCCCAACGCCGCCCCCTCGCTCAGCCGCACCGACAGCGCCGCGTTGAACGCATCCCCCGCGGCCGTGGTATCTCGCACCTCCACCCGAAACGCGGCAACCGCCTCCGCCCGCTCGCCGTCATCGACGTAGGCACCCGCCGACCCCAGCTTGAGCACCACCCGATTCGCCCCGCGCTGCCGCAGCGCGCCCGCCACGGCCGCCGCTTCCGCCGCGCTGGAAACGCGCAGTTCCTCGCTCCAACCCACCAGGCGCGCCGCCTCCCCTTCATTGCACGTCAGCACGTCCGCAGCGAACAGCCATTCGTCCACCGCATGCGGCGCCGGCGCCGCGTCCAGAATCGTCATCACCCCGCGCGCTCGGCACGCCCCCAGCGCCTGCCGCACCGTCTCCGACGGAATCTCCAGTTGCAGCAGACAAACATCCCCCGGCCCGAGCGCCGCCACCGCCGACTCCACGTCGTCCGTCGACACACGGCGGTTCGCGCCGCTCGCCACACAGATCGCGTTCTGCCCGTCCGCGCTGAGCACGATCAGCGCGGCGCCCGTGGCCACGCCCGCGACGCGCCGAACACCCGACGTATCCACCCCACCCGACGCCAGCGCCGCCAGCGCCCGCCGCCCGAAATCGTCCTCGCCGACGCAACCGATCATCCGGCATGGCGCTCCCAGCCGCGCTGCCGCATACGCCTGGTTTGCCCCTTTGCCGCCCGGAAAAACCTGCAACTCGTCCCCCAGCACTGTTTCCCCCGGCCGCGGTATGTGCCCCGCGCGCACCACCAGGTCCATGTTGATGCTGCCGATCACGACGATCCGTTTGCCGCCGTTCACCGCGCTTCTCCCGCGCGTCGCCCGCGTCCCACCCGCGCGCTACAATCCGCCGTGGGCCGGACTCCGATGATCGTACTGCTTGCCGCGTTCCTGGCTACTGCCGGCTGCAACCGGCAGCCGCAGACCCCCGGACCGGCGGAGGACATGCGCATGAGCGACGCCGACGCCGAAAAAATCCGGAAATCCGAAGACGAATGGCGCCACTGCCTCTCCCCCGAGCAATACGACGTCATGCGCCGCAAGGGAACCGAGCGCGCCTTCACCGGCGAGTACTGGAACTACAAGGGCGACGGCACGTTCACCTGCGCCGGCTGCGGCCAGCCCCTCTTCGACGCCGCGACCAAGTTCGACTCCGGCACCGGCTGGCCCAGCTTCTGGGCCCCGATCGCCCCCGGCAGCGTCGCCACCGAGGAAGACCGCGCTCTCGGCATGCGCCGCGTCGAGGTCCTCTGCAGCCGCTGCGACGCCCATCTCGGCCACGTCTTCTACGACGGCCCGAA
>CAZNDQ010000129.1:0-5894 GCA_964571825.1 uncultured Planctomycetales bacterium
CAGGTAGAGCCCGAAGGCTTCACCGTAGGACGCCGGGACCGAAAAGAGCGTCAGCGACTTGAGGAAGGCGATTTTGGCGGCGCGGTCGAGGTTGGCATGGAACTCGACGTCGCCGAGCACACCGGCGGTGCGGAGGCGCCGGTGGAGTTCATGGGGCAGGTGCAGTTGCGCGGGGGGCGGAGCATCGGCGTGCTGGGTGACGTGCCGGGCGATCTGCAACGGCCGGAGCGCGTGCGTCCGCTGGACCTGATGGACCTCTTTCAGGAGGACAGCGGTCACTGGCTGCCGCGATTGCGCGCCGTGCTGGCGCGGTACGCGGGGGTGGTGAGCTACTGGCAGGTGGGTGCGGACGGCGACGAGGCGCTGATCTGGGATGCGCGGCTGGCGCGGACGGTGGCGTCGCTGCGGCCGCGCTTCGAGGAGATGGTGGCGGACCCGCTGATGACGGCGTCGTGGTCGGTGCAGCAGCAGACGGTGGACGGGTCGCTGCCGGCGGCGGGCGTGTCGCTGTTCGTGCCGAGCGCGATCGCGCCGGAGCGGCTGGCGGCGCACTTTGAGGCGTTTCGCGGCGCGCCGTATGCCGAGCGGTGGCTGACGCTGGAGCCGCTGGCGCGCGGGCGGTATCCGCGCGAACAGTCGCTGGCGGACTACGCGCGGCGGCTGATTGCGGCGCGGGCGGTGGGTGCGGACGTGGCCTTTGTGCCGCCGCCGTGGTCGGTGAGCGTGGAGCAGGGGCGGGTGATGGTCGAGCCGGAGGAGACGTACCTCCTGCTGCGGACGTTGAGCGCGGCGCTGGGCGGCGCGCGGCACGTGCGCGAGCTGACGCTGCAGGGCGACGTGCGCGGGCACCTGTTCAGCCGGGGTGGGGCGGGGGTGATGGTGCTCTGGAACGATCTGGCGCCGGCCGGGGGCGCGGAGCTGGAGCTGCAGCTCGGCGGCGAGCCGCGCTGCTTTGACGTGTGGGGCGTGGAGCAGGCGCTGGCGCAGCGTGAGGGGCGGTACGTGCTGCGGCTGGGGCCGCTGCCGATGATCCTGCGCGACTTCGACTCGCAGTGGATGCTGCTGCGGACGGCGCTGGCGCTGACGCCGGCGCGGCTCGATTCGAGCGCCGAGGAGCACGACGTCCATCTGGAGATCGCCAACCCATATCCGTATCAGATCAGCGGTCAGGTGCGGATCATTCCGCCGCCGCGCTGGGTCGTGACGCCGTCGCGGATCGACTATTCGCTGGCGCGGGACGAGACGCAGCGTTATCTGCTGTCGATTCGCTTTCCGCTGAGCGAGTACGCGGGGGAGAAGGAGATCACGGCGCGGGTGACGCTGGACTCGAACCGGGAGCTGCTGCTGGACGTGGCGTTGCCGCTGGAGCTGGCGTCGCGGGAGATTTCGGTGACGGCGATGGCGCAGGTGGTGGGCGAGCGGCTGGTGATCCGGCAGAGCGTGACGAGCTTTGCCGACCGGCCGTTGTCGTTTGACGGGTTTGTGGTGATTCCCGACCGGCCGCGGCAGTCGCGGCTGATTCCGAACATCCAGCCGGGGCAGACGGTGATCCGGGAGTACGCGATTGACGAGGCGCGCGGGCTGTCGGGGAAGACGTTGCGGGTGGGGCTGCGTGAGGTGGACGGGAGCATCATGCACAACGCGATCGTGAGGGTGCCGTGATGAAGGCAATGCAGACGGAGTCGCAGGCGGCGGCGCCGATTCCGGCGGCGCTGGTGAAGCTGCTGATGGAGACGGCGAACCTGGCGGCGGACGATGCGCTGATGGCGGTGCTGCCGGGCGCCGACGTGGTGCGCGCGACGCAGATGGTGGAGATTCTGCTGTCGCGGCGCGGGGGCGAGGGGGCGCGGCAGTTAATCACGGTCTTCCATACGCTGGGAGCGACGCAGCGGGGGCAGATCCTGCGGAGCGTTGAGCGGCTGGAGGATGCGCTGCGGAGTTCGATGGCGAGCCGGGGCGAGCGGACGCGGCTGAACTGCATCGAGGTCGTGCAGCAGTCCGGCGCGGGTCGACTGGCGTACATCGTGTGTCCGGGTCTGTCGGACGAGAGCGCGGCGGTGCGCGAGGCGGCGGGCGGGGCGCTGATCGAGTTGAGCGCGCGGCAGGTGGCGCGGCGGCCGGAAGCGATCGGGCTGCCCGGTGCAGCACCGCGCGAGGAATCCGCGCCGCCCGAATGGCGCGAGGCGTCGCGGCGGTGGGCGGAGGAGATGAGGGCGCTGTGTCAGGCGGTGCGGCAGGCGGCGCAGCGCTTTCGCGTGCACCGGCGGATCGAAGCGGTTCGCGCGGCGATGATTCTGGCGCCGGACGGGGCGGAGGAGCTGGGCGAGTTGTTCAAGCCGGGGCGCGGGGGCGTGGCGTTCGAGGCGTTGCGGGCGCTGGAGCAGCAACCGGAGGCGCGATTGGCGGAGTTTGCGCACTGGGCGCTGCGGCAGGTGCCGCTAAGGCCGGGCACGGCGCGCGTCATCAGCCGCTGCCGGGCGGAGGCGTTCATGCGGGCGTGGTTTGCGGCCGGTCCGGAGCTGGAGGACGCGGGGCTGCGCTGGGGGTTGCGGTCGATCCATCGGCTGACGTGGCTGGAGGACGACGCGGGCGCGCTGCGGCAACTGCCGGTCGAAGTGCTGCCGCGCGCGGTGGGGATGATCGACCGCATGGGGCTGCCGGAGACGGTGAAGTATAAGCTGATGCGTACGATTGTGTTCGGCGAGCCGAACGCGGCGCAGGCGGGCGCGCTGGCGGCGATGCTGCGGCTGGGCGAGCCGGAGCTGATGCGCGATTTGCGAACGATTGCCAGTTGGGGCGATGAGGTGCTTTCCGCGGCGGCGGCCGAGGCGCTGCGGCAGCGGTCGTCGGCGAAGGTCCGGGCGACGGAGGCGACGGCGGGCGTAGAGGCGGGTCCGGCCGAGCGCGGGCCCTGGGCGGAGCTGGATCGTTACTGCGAGGACTTCGCCGTGGCGGACGAGGCGGCGTTGTACGAGCGCGGCGAAGCCCTGAAAGCGAATCGCGGCGCGTTGCTGGCGGGGGTCGCGGCGCGGGCGCGAAGTGCATCGGTGGCGCGGCGGCGGCAGATCATCGAGATCATCCGCTATCTTGAGCTGGAGTCGGCGCTGGAGCCGGTGCTGGCGCAATTGGCGCGAGATGTGGACGCGATCGTGCGGAGCGGCGCGGTGGCGGCGCTGGGCGGTGCGGCGCCAAGCGTCGTGACGCGGAGAATCCTGCGCGAGGCGCTGCACGACGAAGACGGGCGGGTACGGGCGAACGCGGTGGAGGCGTTGACGGCGCAGGGCTGGACAGAGGATTTGGCGCCGCACGAGCATCTGTTGCGGGAGCGCGATCACCGGGTGCGGGGGACGGCCGTGCTGGGATTTCTCCGCGCGGGCAACCGGCTGGGCGGGACTGAACTGCTGCGGATGCTGGAGGACGCGGACCGCGCCCATCGCATCAGCGCGCTGTGGGTGGTGGAGCGGATGCGGCTGCAGAGCGTGTCGGAGCGGATCCGGCGGCTGGCGGAAGCGGACCCGGACCCGGTGATCCGACGGCGGGCGGACCACGTGGTCGGCGCGCTGGCGTCGACGGCGGGGCGGATGATGTCGGCACAGGAGGAGGCGGTGACGTGGTAAGTCTGGCGGTCATTCTGGCGCAGGGGGAGGCAACGAAGGACCACGTGCGCGACATCAGCGTGTCGTTCGACGACCGGCAATACGCGGTCGGCGCGGACTGGGTGAACATCCTGCTGCTGCTGACGCTGGCGATCATCATTCTGGGGGTGGCGCTGGAGTGGCTGCGGCGGCACCGGCGGGCGCAGGTGCAGCGCGATCCGCGTGAGCTGTTCGCCGAGGCGCTGGAATCGCTGGGGCTGAACGCGGCGGACCGGTCGGTGCTGGAACGGCTGGCGGGGGAGATGCAGATCGACGAACCGCTGACGCTGCTGCTGGATGCGAACCGGTTCCGCGAGGCGACCGAGCGGTGGCTGTGGCGGGTGAACCCGCGAGAGGAGGGCGTGCTGCGGCGGCAGTTGGCGCGGATTCGTCATCAGGCTTTCGCGGCGCATGAGGCGGGGGTATGATGCGCGCTGCTTCAGAGGCAGTCGTCGGGGGCGGGCACACCGGAACGGCCGCATGCAAAGCGCGTGGTCCTGGCAGGAGTTTTTTCGCCGCGCGGCGGTGACGGCCGTCGTGCTTCCGGTTCGTTTTTATCAGACGGTCGTTTCCCCGCATCTGATCGGTTCGTGCAAGTTCTGTCCGACGTGCAGCGAGTATTTCATCGAGGCGGTGGAGCGGCACGGTCCGTGGCGGGGGGCGAGGCTGGGGGCGCTGCGGCTGCTGCGCTGCGTGCCGTGGACGCGCGGCGGCTATGATCCGGTGCCGTGAGCGCGGGGCGATCGCGACCAACCACGAACGAGCAGGAGAACGCTGCGAGATGTGTCAACGAAGAGTCCGCATGTTGAGCGTGTTGGGGGCGGTGTTGTGCGTGGCGGCGGGCCGCGCCGAGGCCGGCGAGCAGACGGTGGCGTATTTCACGGACGGGGTGCAGACGCACGTGATGGACGCGCAGTCGCGGGAGGTCATGCGCTCGCTGCGGACGGGGACGTATCCGTGGCGGATCACGGTCGGGCCGGAGGGCAAGGACCTGTGGATTTCCGACGTGCGCGGCGAGACGGTGTATCAGGTGGATGTACGTCAGGCGCAGATCCTCAAGCGGCATCGCGGCTACGTGGCGGTGTTCGGCGCGCCGGGCTACGAGGGGCGGCTGATCGGGCGGGGATACATGACGGCGATCATCGGGCCGGACGAGGAGCCGTGGGGTGCGCACTTTTTCGGTCGCGACGTGTGGAGCGCCGGCGGCGCGCGGGACATGAAGATGGTTTATGTAATGGCGCACCATGTGAAGGGCGTGCACCCGTTCGTGGCGATCGACCATCGCTACAAGTACCTGCTGGAGGTGGATGCGAACTCGGCGCAGATCGTGCGGCGGATCGACGTGGGGCAGGATCCGTTCGAGGTGACGCGGTCGCCGGACTACCGCTATCTGCTGACGGCGAACATGGGGAGCGGTGACGTGTCGGTAGTGCCGATTGCGTCGGGCGGGGGCACGTCGCGGCTGGAGGTGGGTGGGCGGCCGCGCTCGGTGTCGATCACGGCGGACGGCAAGCGGGTCACGGTCTGTGCGGAGATGCTGCATCTGGGCGGTGCGGCGTCGGGGCCGGCGAGTCCGCCGAGCGAGGCGCAGGCGGCCGGGGAGGACGTGGCGCCGGCGGGCCGGACCGTTGCCGGCGAGAAGTCGGCGGAGCTGCCGCCCGTGGACGCGGAGGCATCGGCGCGGGCGAGCGCGGCGGGGAGCGGGCAGGTGCACGTGTTCGACGCGACGTGGGAAGCGCCGCCGAGGTTCGTACCGGTGAAGGTGCTGGAGGTGGACGGGGCGCCGGAGTGCGCGGAGTTTTCGCCGGACGGCAGGCAGCTCTGGGTGGGAACGCGGAACAAGAATCAGATCATCATCTTCGACACGACGGAGTGGAAGGAACTGCATCGCATTGCGCGGGAGACGCCGGTGCTGGACCTGGTGTTTGCCGCGGCGGACGAGTCGGTGGTGAAGAAGGCGGGGGCGGAGGGAAGCAACTGACGCCGGCGGTACACTCTCGGGCAGTCATTTCCTCGGATGTATCATCGTGCTGGACGTACGGCGCGATCAGCGATGCTTCGCTGCGCTCAGAATCAAAGCAGTGTCCAGTGACCAGTGGCCGGTGGCCAGTGGTGGAGTCGCGGAATACCGCGACGAAGAATGCCGCGCGGGGGTTGGCGTGCTGGACGTACGGCGCGATCAGCGATGCTTCGCTGCGCTCAGCATCAAAGCAGTGTCCAGTGACCAGTGGCCGGTGGCCAGTGGTGGAGTCGCGGAAT
>CAZNDQ010000129.1:5994-9227 GCA_964571825.1 uncultured Planctomycetales bacterium
GGGTTGGCGTGCTGGACGTACGGCGCGATCAGCGATGCTTCGCTGCGCTCAGCATGACAGCCACGTGGATCGCTCAGGATGACGGGGGCTGTGTGCGATACCAGTCGATGGTTCGGCGGAGGCCGTCGTCGAAGGGTATGCGCGCGGTGAAGCCGAAGAGTTCGCGGGCGCGGGAGACGTCGAGGCAGCGGCGCGGCTGGCCGTCGGGTTTGTTGTGATCCCAGCGGACCTGGCCGTCGAAGCCGGTGAGGCCGGAGATGCGCGCGACGAGATCGCGGATGGAGATCTCCTTGCCGACGCCGACGTTGACGGGCTCGGGCCCATCATAGCGCTCGCCCGCCAGCACCAGCGCTTCGGCGCAATCCTCGACGTAGAGAAACTCGCGGGTGACGTTGCCGGTTCCCCAGACTTCGATCTCGCGCCGGCCGGTGTGCTGCGCATCAACACACTTGCGGATCAGTGCCGGGATGACGTGGCTGGTGCGCAGGTCGAAGTTGTCGCGCGGGCCGTAGAGATTGACGGGCAGGAGATAGATGCCGCTGAGGCCGTACTGCGCGCGGTAGGCCTGGAGCATGACGAGCAGCGCCTTTTTGGCGACGCCGTAGGGAGCGTTGGTCTCTTCGGGATATCCGTTCCAGAGGTCTGATTCGTGAAAGGGCGGGGGCGTGTGTTTGGGGTAGGCGCAGATGGTGCCGACCTGGATGAACTTTTGCAGTCGATGCTCGCGCGCCGCCTCGATGAGGTGAAGGCCCATGGCCATGTTGGCGTAGAAGAAGCGGCCCGGGTTTTCGCGGTTGGCGCCAATTCCGCCGACCTCGGCGGCGAGGTGGTAGACGACCTCGGGCCGGGCGTCAGCGTAGAGGCGGTCGACGGCCGCGCGCTGCGTCAGGTCGTAGTCGCGGCGGCGGGGGATGACAATCTGCGTGCAGCCGCGGGCGCGGAGGGCCTCGACGAGAAAGTGGCCGAGGAAGCCGGCCCCCCCGGTGATGACGATCCGTTTTTCGGCGAGGTTCATCATGGTGTTCAGGCGGGGCGGTCAGCCGCGCGACGATCCGCGCGGAAGAGTGGGCCGCTTGCCGGCCTGGTGCAGCACCTGTTCGCGTTCGGCGAGTTCCATGTCGGCGTCGACCATCATCCGCGCCAGTTCCTTGAATGTCACTTTCGGTTGCCAGCCGAGGATGCGCTGCGCCTTGGCGGCGTCGCCGAGCAGCACATCCACCTCGGTGGGGCGGAAATAGCGGCTGTCGATGCGGACGTGGCGGTCGACGTCGAGGCCAAGCAGGCCGAAGACCTCGTTGACCCACTCGCGGACGCTGTGCGTCCGGCCTGTGGCGACGACGAAATCGTCGGGTACATCGTGCTGGAGCATGAGCCACATCATCTCGACGTAGTCGCCGGCGAAGCCCCAGTCGCGTTTGGCGTCGAGGTTGCCGAGATAGAGGTGCTCCTGCAGGCCGAGCTTGATGCGCGTCGCGGCGCGGGTCACCTTGCGCGTGACGAAGGTCTCGCCGCGGAGGGGCGATTCGTGGTTGAAGAGGATGCCGTTGGCGGCGAAGAGGCCGTACGCCTCGCGGTAGTTCACGGTCTGCCAGAAGCTGAAGACTTTGGCGCAGGCGTAGGGGCTGCGCGGGCGGAAGGGCGTCGATTCGTTCTGTGGTACCTGCGGCGCGTTGCCGAACATCTCGCTGCTGGAGGCCTGGTAGAAGCGGATGGGATGATCGACGCGGCGGACGGCCTCGAGCAGGCGCAGGGTGCCGAGGGCGTCGACGTTGGCGGTGTAGAGCGGCTGGTCGAAGGAGACGCGGACGTGGCTCTGCGCGCCGAGGTTGTAGACCTCGTCGGGGCGGACGCTCTGGAGCAGCGCGCCGAGTGCAGCGCCGTCGGAGAGATCGCCGTAGTGCAGGATCAGGCGGACGCCGCCCTCGTGCGGGTCGCGGTAGAGGTGGTCGATGCGGTCGGTGTTGAAGGTGGAGGCGCGGCGGATGAGGCCGTGGACCTCGTAGCCTTTGCCGAGGAGCAGCTCGGTGAGGTAGGCGCCGTCCTGCCCCGTGATGCCGGTGATGAGCGCTTTTTTCATCGGTGGAACCCGCCGTCCAGCGCTCGTCGGCCGGTCCGCATCCGTCCGCGCTGCGCAGCAATGTATGGTCGAGGTAAAGCGCGGGGGCGTCAAGGCCGCCGTTGCCCGAGGGCAAGGCTGGCGGATACACTCGCGGGCATGATCGAGAAGCTGCGACAACTGCGGGGCGAGGGGCTGGCGGCGATCAGCGCGGCCGAGTCGCCCGAGGCGCTGGAGCAGGTGCGCGTGCGCCTGCTGGGCAAGAAGAGCGAGCTGAACGGCGTGCTCAAGCAGCTCGGGGGGATGCCGGCGGAGCAGCGGATCGAGGTGAGCAAGCTGGCGAACGCGATCAAGGAGGAGTTCGGCGCGCGGCTGGCGGCGCGGGGCGAGGCGGTGCGCGGATCGGCGCTGGCGGAGCGGCTGGGGCGCGAGCGGGTGGACGTGACGCTGCCGGGGCGGGCGATGCGGCGCGGGCACCTGCACCCGGCGACGCAGGTGATCCGGCAGATGAACGAGATTTTCGCGCGGATGGGCTTCGCGGTGATGGAGGGGCCGGAAATCGAGACGGACGAGCGCTGCTTCGAGATGCTGAACATTCCGAAGGACCATCCGTCGCGCGACCTGCAGGACACGCTGTACATCGAGTATCCGGAGATCATCCTGCGGACGCACACGTCGTCGATGGAAATCCATGCGATGCTGACGCTGAAACCGCCGATCCGCGTCGTCGTGCCGGGCAAGTCGTTCCGCTACGAAACAATCAACCCGATCAACAACTACGTGTTTCATCAGTACGAGGGGCTGGCGATCGGCAAGGGGATCACGCTGGCGCATCTGAAGGGGACGTTGGACACGTTCGTGCGGGCGATGTTCGGCGAGACGCGCAAGACGCGCTTCCGCTGCAAGTACTATCCGCAGGTTGAGCCGGGCGTCGGCGTGGACATGGACTGCCGGTTCTGCGGCGGGCGGGGCTGCGCGACGTGCAAATACCGCGGCTGGATCGAGATGCTCGGGGCGGGGATGGTGCACCCGAACGTGCTGCGCAACGTGGGGATCGATCCGGACGAGTACGGCGGGTTCGCCTTCGGCATGGGGCTGGACCGCATCGTGATGACGCGGTTTCACATCGACGATATCCGCACGCTGTACAACGGCGACATCTGTTATCCGGACTGAT
>CAZNDQ010000130.1:0-6783 GCA_964571825.1 uncultured Planctomycetales bacterium
CGCGCGCTGCGCGGGCCGGAGGGGATGATCACCTTCAGCCCCGGCGTGTGGGCGTAGTACGCCTCGCGCGATTCGCAGTGGTATTCGAGTGCGCGGATGCCGCCGCCGAAGGGCATGCGGATGACGAGCGGGCAGGTCAACTGGCCGCCGGTGCGCTTGCGCATCCGCGCGACGTGCTGCTCGACCTGGTGAAACGCCTGATACGAGAACCCCGAGAACTGGATTTCGCAGATCGGGCGGAGACCGTAGACGGACATGCCGATGGCGGTGCCGACGATGCCGGCCTCGGCCAGCGGCGTGTCGATGACGCGCTGGTGGCCAAACTTCTTCAGCAGTCCCTCGGTGACGCGGAAGACGCCCTCGTCGATGCCGACGTCCTGCCCCATGACGAGCACGTTCTCGTCGGCCTCCATCTGCTCGTGCATGGCAAGATTGAGGGCCTTGACCATGGTCATCGGCGTCATGCGCGCAGCCCCGTCGTGGTTCGATTTCGCCGGCGCCACCGGGACGAGGGACGAACGAAGTTTGGCGGTCCGGGCGTTGGCGGTGGTCATTGGTGCTTGCTCCCGTTGCGGCCCGCGGCCAGGTACGCCTCGAGTTCACGCCGTTGCGCCAGCAGCTCCTCGCCCGGCTCGGCGTAGACGTTTTCGAATACATCCATCACGTCGCACTGCGCCAGGCGCTCCTCCATCACCGCGATCGCCCGCCTGATTTCGTGGTCGATGTCCGCCTCGATCTCCTGCTGCACCTTGTCGGTCAGCACCTTCTTGCGGCGCAGGTAGGTTTCGAAGCGAGTCAGCGGGTCGCGCTTCTCCCACAGGTCGACCTCCTCCTGCTTGCGGTACTTTGTCGGGTCGTCAGCCGTGGTATGGAGCGAAAGGCGATAGGTCTCTGCCTCGATCAGTGTCGGTCCGCCGCCTTTGCGTGCCCGCTCGACTGCTTCGCGGGCGACGACGATCATCGCCAGCACGTCGTTGCCGTCGACCTGCACGCCGGGCATGCCGAAGGCGATGGCCTTCTGGGCGATGGTGGCGGCGGCCGTCTGGACGCTGCGCGGGGTGGAGATGGCCCACTGGTTGTTGGAGCAGACGAACACGGCCGGGGCCTGCCAGACGCCGGCGAAGTTCATCGCCTCCATCATGTCGCCCTGGGAGGTGGCGCCGTCGCCGAAGTAGATCATGGCGACGTTCTTGTCGCCGCGGTACTTCATGGCGTAGGCGATGCCCGCGCCGTGCAGGCCCTGGCTGCCGACGGGAATGTTGATTGGCAACGACTTAACGCCGTCGGGCAGGCGCGAACCCTCGATCGAGCCGCCCCAGAAGATGAGCCAGCTTTCGAGTGTCCAGCCGCGCCAGAACATGGCGCCGGGCTCACGGTAGGCGGGTACGAGCCAGTCGCCTTCGGCCAGCGCGTAGACCGAGCCGATGGCGACGGCCTCCTGGCCCTTGCTGGGGGGAAAAGTGCCGATGCGTCCCTGGCGCTGGAGCTTGAGCATCCGCTCGTCGAACTGCCGGCTGAGCAGCATGTAGCGGTAGACCTTGCGCAGGTCGGCCGGGGGGAGGTCCGGCTCGAGGTCCTTGTCGACCTTGCCGGACTCGTCGAGGATCGAGAGTCGCTCGATGCGGCTGTTGGGAATGCTCAGCGTTTTTCGGGGCAAAGGGTGTCCCTTTCGTCAACCTTCCGTCTGGCGGTTGGGCGTCCTGACTGTAACCGAACACCGGCCGAGGGGGCTGCGGGCCGCACCCGACCCGCAAGGGGGATCATTTTAGTCGGAATGGGGGTTTTGCTCAACGCGCCGAGAGGGTTCGGACGCGGCTCCAGGCGAGGGCTCTGGTCCGACGGGGCGCCGGAGGGGCCAGGTCTGCGAGTAAACGCCGCCGGTAAGCAGGAGGAGGCTGATGATGACGCGGAGGGTCCAGCCGAGGTTGCTCTGGGAGAGTCGGTACCGCATGGTTGCGGGGTGGGTTCCCTCGGGCGCGGGGGCGGAGAACCGGCCGTCGGTCGCCGCCCAGCGGACGTACCCGAGCACGCCGCCGGGGGGGTAGGCGCTGCGCAGGTGCGCGCGGATCGCGCCAGAGGCGTAGCGGCGAAACTGTTCGGCGGAGGTATCGGGCGGGAGTTGCTGAATCGTTTTGAGCGTCGAGTTGCCGCAATGGCCGCCGAGCTGCATGTACTCGAGCTGGATGGCGAGCACGAAGACGAAGAGGACGACAGCGGCGGTGCCGGCCAGGAGCGGCGCGGCGCGGATCGGCCGCGCGGTACGGGCGGCGCGGAAGACGCAGGCGCCGAGGACGAGGCCGAAGAGCAGAAAGAAGAACGGGCCGAGGTAGAAGGGGAGCAGCGCGGCGAAGGAAAGCAGGCCGGCGAGCGGGACGCTGGCGAGGAATCCGGCGAGAATGCCGAGCGGCCAGCGCGCGGCGTTCGGCAGAGGCGATCCGGGTGCGGGCGGGACGGATGAGTGCGAGGCGGAGTTCACCGGGTTCCCTTCGTCAGCCGGCCAAAGCTATGCGGTCCGGTGCACGGCCGCAAGCGCTGCGTGTGCAGGCGAGAAATCGAGTTCAGGTGCGGCGGAGCGTCGCGGATTGAACAGACTGCGATACTGGTATCTGCGGCGCGTGGTGGGGACAGCGCTGGGCGCGATGGGGCTCCGCGCAGCCTCGGCGGTAGGGGAGCTGCTCGGGCGGATGCGGTGGGAGCTGGAGGCGGAGGGGAACGCGCGGGGGCTGGCGGTGCTGCGGCAGGCGTTGGGGGAGCGCGCGGCCGGGGAGGCGGGCGAGCGACTGTTGCGACAAAGCTATGAGCACTGGGGGCGGTTGGGGGTGGAGGTGTGGTATGCGCGGCGCCGCAGGGGGGGGGCGGTAGAGCTGGAGGGGGAAAGCTGGGCGACAGTTCTCGCGGCGCGGGGGCCGATGATTTTTGTGACGGGTGCGCTGGGGAATCCGGTTGTCGGTGCGATGGCGGTGGGACGGCTGTGCGGGCCGCTGCACTTCGTGATCGCCGAGCCGGCGGACACGGGGCTACGGCAATGGACGCGCGAGCTGCTGGCGGGGCCGGAGCTGCGGCTGGTGGGGCGACAGGCGGCGTTGAGGCGGCTGCCGCACGTGCTCGGCGCCGGCGGCCGCGTGATGTTGCTCGGGGACACGGAGCGGCCGGTGCGGTGCGGCGGGGGCGGCCGCGCGCGGCGCGATGAAGGCATCGAGTTTCTCGGAGGGCGGCGGCGGGTGTACGCGACGGCCGAGGTGCTGGCGCGGCGCTACGGCGCTCCGGTGGTGGTGGTCGGGTGCGTACGGCGCGAAGGGGAGTTTCTCTTCGGGATGCGCACAGAGGAGGTTATCGCGCCGGACGCAGGCGAAATCACGCAGCGTTGTCTGGCGGCCCTGGAGCGTCTGATCGTCGAACATCCGGAGCAGTACATGTGGACCGCGGACGGCGGGGCGTTCGAGATGCCGGTCGGCGCCGGCGGGCGCGGGGTGTGAGCGGGTGTTGGAGAGCGTTAGGATAGGGCACGCACGCCGACGCAGGTGCGGTTCCGGCGCGACGCAATCAAGGAAGGCGGTTGAGCGATGGCCAAGAAGGCGGCGGCAAAGAGCGGGAAGCGCAACAGTGACGCAGGCGCGAAGATCGATCTGCTGGCGCGGGAGATGGTAAAGCAGGCGACGCGGCAGACCGACCCGGCATTTGAGATTCCGGTGCGGGCGTTGAGCAACGTGCGCTACAACCCGCGCTCGCGGTACATCGAGATGGGCGAGGGGACGCAGCGGCGGAACTTCTTCAACTTCGGGCAGGCCAAGCGCTTCATGCAGTCGCTGCTGGTGGCGTCCAAGTGCAAGGAACTGATCGACGCGGGCAAGTCGGCGTCGATCCGGCAGATCTACTACATGGCCAAGCACACGATCCGGGGCACGAGCGAGAAGACGTTTGACGATCAGGCGGAGTCGGACCCGATCCTGGAGGACCTGGAGGTGGCGCTGTCGGCGCTGCGCGAGGAGCTGCACGTCTTTGCCGACTCGAAGGGAGCGCTGATCGGCGAGATCACGTTCGAAGACAGCGGCGACACGATCGACGCGACACGGCTGGGCTCGGGGGGGTATGCGATCCCGAGTATCGTCGAGCCGGACGTGATCCAGTTCAAGAAGTGTGCGGCGAAGTTCGTGCTGCACGTCGAAAAAGGCACGGTGTGGCGGCGGTTCGTCGAGGATCGCTTCTGGGAGAAGCATCACTGCATCGTGACGCACGGGGGCGGGCAGCCGCCGCGCGGCGTGCGGCGGTTGCTCTATCGGCTGCACGAGGAGCTGAAGCTGCCGGTGTACGTGCTGCTCGATAATGACCCGTGGGGGTATTACATCTATTCGGTGATCAAGCAGGGATCGATCAACCTGGCGTTCGAGTCGCAGCGGATGGCGGTGCCCGACGCGATGCTGATCGGGGTGTCGAGCTTCGATTACGAGCGGTGCGGGCTGACGGACGACGTAAAGCTGTCGCTGGATGAGGGGGACATCAAGCGCGCCAAGCAGATCCTGGGGTATCCGTGGTTTGCGGGGAAGAAGCACTGGGAGCGCGAGATTCGGAAGATGCTGAGCAACGGCTTCAAGATGGAAGTGGAAGCGATGATCAGCAAGCGGCTGACGTACCTGACGGAGGAGTACGTGCCGGCCAAGCTGAAAGACCGCAAGCAGTGGCTGGATTGAGACGGGCGGGCCGGCCCGTAAGTGGTTTGCAGCGAAGCGGTTCCGGAAATCGCCTGGTTTTTCTTGCCTTGGCCGAACTCTCGCGTCATACTTGGGACATGGCGAGGAACGCAGCGCTCCGGCCGGGCACGATTTGATACACTCCTCAATTCCGAGTCTGCCGGCGCGCGTGCGGATTGCTCATTCCACCAACCGGATGCCACGACGACGCGGCGGCGCAATTGTCGGGCGAGGAGAACGCACCATGACACGAAGATCAAAGACTTTGATGGGCATCGGTTTGATCGGGTTGGTGCTGGCCGGAACGGCCGGGGCGGCGACGCTGCAACTGCTGTCGAAAGCAAGGTGGCAGCATGGCTGGCCGCCGGTTGAGGGGGACCTCAACGCGGTTGATCCGGACATCAATCCCATTGTCCGGTACGAACTGGCGGGCCAAATATCGGAGGAGGACAATCGGGGCATTATGGCAATGTACTGGAGCATTCACTGTCCGTTGTGCGCAGAGCGAGGGTATTTGCTTGGCGACGGGCCCACTCCTGCAGAGTCCGGATACCGTAATTTCGGCGGCCCACCGGTGCTACGTACCGTCTACGACGCCGAATACTTCAGCTCACAGCAGCCATCTCAACCTCCCGCGAACTATGCCGGCGGTTGGGGTGTTCATTGGTACCTCATGCCGTACACGGGAGACCCTGGGCTGTTGTATTTTGGGTCGTGGAGAATGCTCCCTTTCTGGTCCGGTGATTTCGGCCCGAGCATCGAAGGCATCCAATCCACCAGCCGTTTGGACATCGGTCATGGTGCTTACCAAACGGCGCCCGAGGATGGACGCTTTCCGAATCAGGCGCTTGGGTTCGGATCGGACCTTTACAACGGAGTCTTCACCGGAACGGGTGAATGGGTTTTCGCTCGCGGGTATCTGGATGTCAGCACATGGGCTCCGGGTACGTATGTCTTTCAGGCCGTTCCGGAATCGGTTGGATGTTACAAACGGTATGATGACATGGGTGTCGAGATCGACTACTCGCAGTCAATCGGGCAAGGATTCTGGCGCAGTGTGGAGGAGAGCGCGGGCGACACGCTGCTCGGCAGCACGTTCCAATTCACGATCGTGCCGCCGTATCCGACGTGCGGCGATCTGGACGGGGATCACGATGTCGACCTGGCGGACTTCGGGGTGTTCGCGCTGTGCTTCGAGCTGTCGGCGCCGGACGAGAGCTGCCCGGCGGAGGTCTGGTCGCAGGCGGACCTGAACGCCGACGGTGTGGTCAATCGGGTCGATTTCTCAACGTTCGCCGTGATCTACGGGACGATCAACATCAAGGCGCCGCCGGCGTGTCTGGAGTGACCGAGCGGCGCGCCCGAGCATCTTCCTACCTACTCCCTTGATGTCCGGCCTGCGGCGTGGACAATACGCGCGTAACGCTTGGCCGGGCGTTGGCATCTCTATTCAGCATAGACTCAGGCGGAATGGCCGGAGGATCGGGACATGGGCCGGATCATCATCTTCCTCTACGGGTTGATTGCGTACCTCGCCTTCGTCGGTGCGTTCGTCTACGCGGTCGGGTTTCTGGCGAATCTGTTCGTTCCCAAGGGGGTGGACGACGGGGCCGTGGGGCCGATCGGTACGGCCATCCTGATCAACTCGTCGCTGTTGCTGCTGTTCGCCGTGCAGCACACGATCATGGCACGTCCGGCGTTCAAGGCATGGTGGACGCGGATCGTGCCGCGGGCGGCCGAGCGCAGCACATTCGTGCTGGCGGCGAGCCTGATTCTGATTCTGCTGGAATGGCAGTGGCGGCCGATGCCGGGGATGGTCTGGGATGTTCAAGCCGGTTGGGCGCGCGGGCTGCTCTGGGCGATGTACTTCGTCGGCCCTGCGATTGTCCTATACAGTTCGTTTCTGATCGATCACTTCGACCTGTTCGGGCTGCGGCAGGTGTGGCTGCACCTGCGCGGCACGCCCTACGTTCATCCGCATTTCATCGAGCGCTCGCTCTATCGCGTCATCCGGCACCCGCTGATGGCGGGGTTCCTCATCATGCTGTGGCTGACGCCGACCATGTCACAGGGGCGGCTGCTGTTCGCGGTGCTG
>CAZNDQ010000130.1:6793-9193 GCA_964571825.1 uncultured Planctomycetales bacterium
TCTTTTTCGGCATTCAGATGGAGGAGCGCGACCTGCTGCGGATCCTGGGAGCGGACTACCGCGCGTACCGTGCGCGGACGCCGATGGTGTTGCCGCTGGGCCGGCGCGAGGTGGGCGAACAGGACCAGCGCGTGGCCCGTTGATCGCTGAAGCGCCGCACAAGGGCGGTGCGATCCTTGCAGATTAGAAATCGAATTCTGATTTGCAAGAATCGGGGGCGGCCTGTCCGGGGCCGCGGGCGCGGGGAAAAAGCGGGGAGATGGTTGTCAGTCGCCGCCGGTCAGGCCGAGCGTACGGCCGAGCGGAACGCGGAGTCGATCGCGTGGCGGCCGGCGTAGCCTTCCTCGACCTCGTGCCAGTGCCCGATCGTCTCCTCGCCGTGTTTCCAGCAGAGGCAGACGACCCGACCCTCGTAGGCGCAGGGGAAATCGACAAGCCCGACGCGCCAGTCCTTGATCTCGACGCCAATCTCGGCCAATTCCTCGGCCAGTTCGTTGAGGCGATCGGCGCATCGATCGCGCTGCTGTGCGGCGAGGTCGGCCTGCTCGCCGGCGGTGGGTCCGCGCGCACTGGCCGCCTGAAAGCGCGAATCCCAGTCAGCGTGGCGGGCGAACTGCGCGACCACGTCGGCGACGATGCGTCGGACAAGCGGCAGTGCGCGCACGGCCTCCTCGACAGTGAACATCTTCCGCACATCCGGGCGGAAGTCCCTCTCCGGTGCAGCCTTCTTGGCGTCCATGGAATTCACCCCTTCCCGACAGGCGGGCAACGGCCAACCTATCCCCGAGCCGCGCTCCCTGTCAATGCGGCGACTTCTGTGCCGCTCTGCCTTATTCTACGCACGAGGGGCGTGGCCGGCCGAAAAAAGAGTCTGAGCTACCCTCTGCCGGCCGGGCGGCTGCGCCGTCGCGCCATGGCCGGGAGGGCCGGGAGCCCGCCGCAGCGATGGGTCAGAGTGCGCATAACCGTCCGCGACTAAACGTCATATATCTCGTGGCGTTTGTCGACCTGATCCCGTTCGGGCTGATCATCCCGCTGCAGGCGGACTATGCCAAGCGGCTGGGGGCGAGCGGGCTTGTTTTCGGGTGCCTGGTGGCGGCGTACTCAGTGGCGCAGTTTCTGGCGTCGCCGATGCTGGGGCGCTGGAGCGATCGCATCGGGCGCCGGCCGGTGCTGCTCTGCTGTATGGTCGGCAGCATTCTGGCGCACGTGCTGCTCGGCGTGGCCGATATCGCCGGCTCGCTGGGGCTGATGTTCGTCGCGCGACTGATCGACGGCGTCACGGGAGGGAATATTGCTACGGCGCAGGCGTACATTGCGGACGTGACGCCGCCGGAGGAGCGGGCACGCGGGATGGGCCTGTTCGGCGCGGCGTTCGGTCTGGGATTTGTCGTCGGGCCGGGGCTGGGGGCACTGCTATACCACGTGGGTGACCAGGTGTCGCGGATCGGCACGGCCTGGCCGGCGTTCGGCGCGGCAGCGCTGTCGGCGTGCGCGTTTTTGCTGGTGTGGCTGCGGCTCCCGGAGACGGTCAGCCGGGAATCACAGAGCCGGCATGCAGCCGATCGGGTGTTCTCGTTCCGCCGGCTGCTCGACGGGATGCACGAGCCGCGCATCCGCACCCTGCTGCTATTGAATTTCGGCGTCGCGTTTTCGTTCGTGTTCCTCGAGGTGTCATTCGTCTACCTGCTCAAGGGCCACTTCAACATGACGCCGCGCGGCATCGGCCTGACCTTCGGCTACATCGGGCTGGTGATGGTGCTGGTGCAGGGGGGGCTGGTGGGTCCGGTGACGAAGCGGTTCGGCGAGTTGCGAATCGTGGCTGCTGCGCCGTTCATCACCGCCCTGGGGTTTCTGCTGATCAGCGGCGTCCTGCGGCTACCGGGCACGACGGTGGGGTTGGTGTACCTGGTTCTGGCGAGCGTGCCGACGGCCCTGGGAAACGGATTCACCGGCCCGTGTCTGAACAGCCTGCTCTCGCGGGAAGCGGCGCAGGGCGCGCAGGGGCGGACATTGGGCCTTGGTCAGGGTGTTGCGTCACTGGCGCGGGCCACTTCACCGGTGCTGGGGGGGTTGCTCTTCGACTGGCGACCGGAAGGGCCATATTGGGTCGGCGCGCTGCTGCTCGTGATCTGCGGCCTGTATGCGCGGACGCTGCGACGGGGGCGGATTGCCGGCGGCTGATGGCGCGCGCGGCGCGCGACCTTCAGGCCGAGTGCGACGTCTCCCATCTCGCGCTGCCGCGCGACGAACCGCCGCGGGTTCCCTGGACGTTGAGCATTAGGCTGGCGATGAAGCAGATCATCAGGGCGCCGCCGATGATCAAGCCGGCGATCGAGGTCCCCTTGCGCGCGTTCCGGCGGACGAGTCCGACGATGCTGAGGAGGACCGCGAGCAGCG
>CAZNDQ010000131.1:0-9161 GCA_964571825.1 uncultured Planctomycetales bacterium
AGCACATCGAGCCCCTGGCGCTGCTCGCGATCGTGCGGGCGCAGGGCGGCGGCGCCAATCCCGTGCGAACGTACCAGGACACCCACGCGTGGGCGGCAGCCAGTCTCGCAGCATTGGCCGTCGCCTGACGCGTCAACCATGCAACGGAGTGCGGACATGATCGATCAGCGTTTTGCGATGACGAAGCCGGTCGAGCTCGCGGTGGCGACGGTCGCCAAGCCCAGCGAGCCGGCGGCGGCGACCGCGGGCGGCCAGGTCGAGGGTCAAGCGGCCGGGGATCCACCGCTGACGCCGCTGGTGAATCCGCGGCTGACGCCGCTCGAAGCGCGCTGGCTCGACAAGTATCGGGCATTGCGCCCGTTGCCGATCCCGCACGCGCACTGGAACCTCGCGCACGTGTACGAGCACCCGCGGCTATTGGCCGAGATCTTGCGGATCAGCGGCATGGCGAGCATCGGCTGCAGCGAGCGCGACCCCGAGCGGATCCGGGAGATCTGCCACTCCGGCGTGCCGGTCGCATTGCAGTGGTCGCCGAACGATTCGGTCGAGTTCTACTCATGGTCGGCCTTCCGGGACCAGTGCGCGCGGGTCGCCGCGCACAGCACGCCGGCCTGGGCGATCCTGGACGACGAGTGGTCGCACCGCAACCTGCCGGCGGAGGAAGCGTTCGCGTACCGCATGCGCTTCGTCGACACGATCCGCGAAGTGTTCGGCGACGGGACGCGGCCGAGCTTTTACGCGCACCGGGCCGTGCATCCGAGCGCGGGCGCGACGGGCTGGAGCATGAGCCAGACGACCGCCGGCAGCGAGCCGTCGCCGGTCAACGTGAGCCTGTACCGGCCGTACGATTTCGGCTGGACGGCCGAGACGCTGCGGCGCTCAGTCGAAGGCGCCGCACTCAGCGGCCTCCTGGCTTTGCCGGTGCCGAGCGTCGAGCTGTCGCTCTTAAAGTTCGTCGACCTGATGCGCATGTATCAGCTCCGCGAGGCGCAGCGGGCCGAGGCGCTGCAGCATCTACCCGACGCGGTCGTCTGGTTCCCGCTCGGCTGGGCGCAGGTGCCGAGGGGGGCCGACATGTGGGTCAACGAGTTCGCCGCGCCGGAGATGACCGACACGATCTACTGGCAGTGGGGCGCCAGGCTGAACCACGCGTGGTTCCGCAACCCGATCCGTCGCGAGCGGTTCGGCCCGCTCAGCACGGTCCGCCTGGTCGTGTTCTACCCGTTCTTCGATCCGCGGGCCGGCGCCGAGGCCAGCGCGCGGGCCTTCTGGCATTACTGCCAGGGCGCGGCGCTCGATCAGACCGCGTTCAGCGCGGAGGCTCCGTGACCGCCCAGGAGGCCGAGGCGCTGCTCGCGACCGGGCGGACGATCATCGTGCACTTCCGGCCGACCACGTACCACCACCGCGGCCATTACCACGGGCGGTTGGTGCGGATCGACGGGCAGCACGCGATCGTCCGCCCGGCCCGGCACATGACCGAGGTCGCGTACCCGCTGGCGGCCGTCACCCTGGCCCGGGGGCCGACGGCGCGCTTCAACAAGCTCGCCTATTAGACTTTCGCCCTAGCATTCCTAGGGTATAGCCCTATATGATGCCCGGCGGCAGATCGGTTCGGCGGGTGGGGCCATCCTGACGGCGGCGCGAGGAGCGCGGACATGTCACGACTTGCGGCGGCGGCCGCGTGCCTGCTGTGCGGAGCGTGCGGAAACCGAGGCGATCTGGCGCTCGATTCGACCCGCGGCGTCGAGGCGCTGACCCGCGGCGAGGCGCAGATCACCTATTACCGCCTGCCGCCGGGCGACGTCGACGCCAGCAACGACGTGTACATCCCGACGCTGCCGGGCAAGGACGTCGAGTACGTCGAGTACTACCCGCCGCAACCGGGCCAGACGCAGGGCCCGAAGAAGCGCGAACTGCGCACGCGCCGCAGCGACGTGGTCGAGACGATCCTGTCGAACATCGAGGGCATCGACTCGCAGAAGTTCCTCGAGGACGAGCGCTGGCGGCAGTTCGGGCTCGACCTGGCCCGGATGGTCATCGACGCGGTCGCGTCGGGCCAGCTCGGGGCGCTCAGCTCTCAACCGTCGGCGGCGCTCGCGTCGCCGGCGTCTCCATAGATTCCAGGGGGCGGGTGGGGCCATCGGGGGGACCATCCGCTCCCCACCCTTTCTTTCAAATCCGGCAGGGGCGCGGGATGCCGCTGGTCACCGGTTCACACGAGTCACTGGGGTTTTGGATCGAGCGGAACCTGCCCAAGTACTGCGTGCGCTGGGAAGCCAAGGCGGCGGAACCGGGCGGTCCGGTCGAGATCACCGCGACGTACTACCTGAACAGCGGCGGGAACTGGAACGATGATGTCGATCGACCCCGGACCTTCGATCACGAGGGCACGGTCGAGGCGTGCCCGCGGTGCGGTGGCCACCACAAGCTGCGCTTCCACCTGTTTTCCGCGTTGCCAATTCTGGTGCCTGATGGCGAGCATCCCGAGGGCTGGGTCCGCTCGCGGGCCCTGTGGAATTGGGCGATTTGCCCGGTGAAGGGTGAGCCGCTGCTGCTCGAAGAGATTGAGGCGGCGCGCCGGATCCAAGAATGCCTGCTGTGTCGCGGTGGTGGAATCCTGCCTGGCGTGCATGGTCATCATCGGCTCAAGCCCGTCGCGCTTTGCCCGCGGTGTCGAGGTTCCGGTCAGGAGCCGGCTCCTGGCGTGACCTCGGTTGGCCCCCCGTTCGGGGTCGAGCTCCGCACGCCGCGCAGCCGCCGGCGCCTGCGGCATTGGCTGCGGCGGCTCGCGCTGGCCTGGAACCATCACCGGCACTGCCGCGTGTTCCGCTCGCCCGACTGCCCTTACTGCCGCCTGCGGGAGATCCGGCGCGCGGCGCGGCCCGTAGGCGGCATGCCGCACCTGCGGCCGATCCCCCCACCACCGCCGCCTGCACCCCGCTGAACTCCGCCGGTCGCGCGCAACCGCGGTCCCATGTAGTCATGAGCGCGGCAAGGGGCTCGCCGATCCGCGGGTAGGGTGAGGGGCCACGCTGTTCTACCTGCCGGGGGGCGGATCCTGGACGCGCGATTGCAGGGGGTGCTGACCGAACAACAGCACGAGTGCCTGGCCGGGCAGCTCGACGGGCAGACCGTCCGCGAGATCGCCGAGCGGCTGGGAATCTCTCATCAACGCGTCGTGCAGCACCTCCAGCAGGCGCGCCGCAATCTCGCCCGCGCCGGCCTGCCCGTTCCACCCAGACCTCCCAGGGCGGCGCCGCCGGTCCACCACGTCTCGAACGATCGGCTGAACCAGCTCGCGCCCGAGCGGATCCGCGAGAGATTCTGAATGAACAACAACACGACCGTGCACGGACCGGGTTTCACGACGTTGCTGACGCTGCTGTTCATCGGCCTGAAGCTCGGCGGCGTGATCAAGTGGTCCTGGCTGTGGGTGCTGAGCCCGATCTGGATCTCGTGCCTGATCGTGCTGGTGGTCTTCCTGATCGCGCTGGGCATCTACGTCCGCCAGAACGCCTGACTCGTCTATCGCGCGCCCGCCCGCCGGTGCAACGCCGGCGCGGCGGGCGCGTCCTGCCCATAACAGGGACTGATCGTGAGCAACGGCCGCACCAGCAAGGGGCTCGTCGGTCTGCTGACCGCGCTGGTGCTGATGGCCGTCGGCGCGGTCAGCGGCGTCGCCTGGAACCACGAGGGGCGGATCACGCGGGCCGAGGAACAGCTCAAGAGCGTGGCCGAGAACCCGCCGAAGTGGCTGGCCGACCTGGTGTCGGACCTGAAGACCGACCTGGCGGTGCTGGGCACCGAGGTGCAGGGCCTGAAGCGGGCGCTCGAGGAGCGGTGATGCCGATCGCCCCGAAGCCGTACCGGCCGCCGCGGGCTGGCAAACGCCCGGGCAAACTGGACTACGGCCAGCGGCCGAGCGCCGGGCTGCGCGGCTACGGCGCCCGCTGGCGGAAATTGCGGGCCTGGTACCTGGCCCGGCATCCGCTGTGCGAGTGGCCCGGGTGCGAGCAGCCGGCCACCGACGTCGATCACCGCGTGCCACGTGCCCGCGGCGGCAGCGATCAGCCGAGCAACCTGCAGGCGCTGTGCCACCGGCACCATTCGCGCAAGACGGTGCTCGAGGACGGGGGCTTCGGACAAGCGAGGGGCCGGCGCGCGGGGCTGATCGGACACCCCGAACGCCGACGGTGAGATCAGCACCGCCGGTACTTTGCACGCCGACCCGCTACTCACCAGCGTTGATCGGAGAGGGCGACGGGATGCGTTGACCAGGAGCGGGATGAGGCGCTCGATCCTGCGCGTGCTGCGCGGGGAGCGGCGCTGGGCGATGCTGCGAGCGGATTGCGCGGACGCGCTGCGCTTGATGCCGGACCGCAGCGTGCAATGCGTGGTCGCGGACCCGCCGTACGGGATCGACTTTCAGTCGAAGTTTGGGAAGACGCGGCGGTTCGACCGGCTGGCGAACGACAAGCGGCCGTACATCTGGTGGCTGGGCGAGGCCGGCCGCGTGCTGCAGCCGGGCGGCGCCCTGGTCTGCTTCTGCGTGCAGCAGGTGCAGGAGGACTTCCGGCGGGCGATCGAGCTGGCCGGCCTGCGCGTGCGGTCCCAGGTGATCTGGGACCGCGAGTGGCACGGCGTCGGCGATACCGCCGCGATGTTCGCACCGCAGCACGACGTGATCTGGTTCGCGACGCAGGGCCGCGGTTTCGCGTTTCGCAACCGGCGGCCGAAGAGCGTGCTGCGGTTCAAGCGGCTCGCGCCTGGCCGGCTGGAGCACCCGACCCAGAAGCCGGTCGAGCTGCTCAGCCACCTGATTGAGTGCACCAGTGACCCGGAGGGCCTGGTGCTGGACCCGTGCGCCGGATCCGGATCCACCGGTGTGGCGGCCGTGCAGCTCGGGCGGCGGTTCGTCGGCATGGAGCTGGCGGACGAATACACCGCGGTCGCCAGAAGGCGACTGCGCGAGGCGAGGGGGAACGGTTGATGAAATCGAAACTTGCGAGGCGCGTCGCGCTGATGGCTCTGGGTCTGGGTCTGATCGTGCCGGCGGCCGGGTGCGACCTGGTCGAGGTGCTGCAGCCGCAGCCGCCGCAGCCGAGCTTCGGCGAGCAGGTGGACCAGATCACCGACAGCGTGCTGGAAATCGTCCAGGCCCTGCAGGGCATGTTCGACCGCGCCGAATAGGTCGGAGTGTACGGATGCCGGCGGGACGGCCACCGACACCGACCGGGCTGCTGAAATTGCGCGGCGCGTACCGCGGGGACCGGCACGGCGACCGGGCCGAGCCGGCATTGCCGGCGGGGGCGCCGAGCTGCCCGACCTGGCTGGACGCCGAGGCCAAGGCCGAGTGGAAGCGGCAGGTCGCCGGGCTCGAGGCCGCGGGCCTGGTGGCCAAGGTCGATCGCGCCCTGCTGACCGCCTGGTGCCGGGCTTGGTCGACGTTCGTGCACGCGAGCCGCGAGATCGAGCAGCACGGCTACGAGTACTGCACGGGCAAGACCGTGGTCGTCATGCCGGAGGCGCAGCCGCACGGTGGGGCGCTGAAGCGCACGGTGCAGGTCGGAAAGTCGGAAGGTCGGAAGGGTAAGCGCGAGCAGCCCCCCGCCGACGGAGAGCTGCTGATCGAGCTCAAGGAGCGGCCGGCGGTGGCGCGCATGTTCCGGGCGATCGACAAGCTCGAGCGCCTGGCGGCGAAGTTCGGATTCAGCCCGGTCGATCGAGCCCGGATCAAGGCGCCGCCGCGTGAGACGGCGCACAACGGGAAGGACCGGTTCTTCAAAGGGTCACGCGCCTGAAACGCCGAAAAATGACATACCTATTCGCCCTCGGCGCCCTGGGCGCCGCTGCGACCGCCTGCGCGCTGGGCGACCTGAACCTGGTCAAGGTCGAGCGGCACTCGTACGAGCCGCAGCTCATCACCGGGGGTGTGCCGAGCAACGGGCAGCCGGGATTCGACTGGGGGGCGATCGACTGGGGCGCGATCCTGCTCGAACCGAACGAGCCGGCGGACGGCGAACCGAATTGCACCAGACTGCACCAGAGTGGTGCGGAGCTTCGGCCGCAGGTGATCGGCCTGGCCCCGCCGTGGAAGCCACCCGGGCTCAGAGCAGCCAGCGGCGTAGTCTCCCTCGGCACCCGGCCAACCATCGCGGATGAGTTTGACCCGAAATGAGTGACAAGGTCCAGAGCCGCAAGATCGACGTGCGCGGCTGTGCCCGCTGCGGCGGGGAGCACCTGGGGCTGCGCACGCGGCGCTTCCATCGGCCGATCGAGCTCGCGGCCGCCGAGCCCGGGGAAGTCGCCGTGCGGTTCGAGCGATTCGCGATCTGCCCGGTGTGGTACGAGCCGATCCTGGTCGAGGAGCTGCCGGACGCCGCCGGAATTGAAATTGGAATATTTTCGCACGAATCGGCGCTGCCGGCGCCAACTGCGGATTGAACCCCATCGGCGGACGGGGGGGCCGGCCGTGGATCTGATCGTTGAGATCATCGGGTCGGGGCCGCGGCGGTTCGCGCGGATCAGGCCGAGGCATGGCGCGGGATTTGGACGCGAAGCGGCGGTCCAGAAAGAGGCGGTCCAAATCGGGACGGCGGCCGGGGACCACCGGCGGGACGCCGGCGCCACAGGCCTGGACGCCGGATTCGATCTCGCCGCGTTGGCGGCGGCTGCTGGGGTTGATCCCCGGGTACGACCCGATTGCAACGGCCGCGCAGCCGGGCACAAGTGAATACGCGTACTGGTTCGACGAGGCGGAGGCCGACCTGCGGGTCGCATTCTTCGCCGAGTGCCTGACGCACATCGAGGGCGAGCTGGCCGGCCAGCCGTTCGCGTTGCGCGACTGGCAGCAGGCGGTCGTCGGCTGCCTGTTCGGCTGGAAAGAGGTCGGAAGGTCCGAAGGTCGGAAGGTCGGAACGGACGGCGCTTCAGCCTTCAGACCTTCAGACCCGCGCAGGTACCGCGAGGTGCTGCTGTACGTCCCGCGCGGCAACGGCAAGAGCCCGCTGGCCGCCGGCGTGGCGAACTCGTGCTTCTTCCAGGACGACGAGCCGGGCAGCCAGATCTACTGCCTGGCGAACGACAACAAGCAGGCCGACGCGGTCTTCCGCCCGATCTGCGAGCAGATCGTCAATGAGCCCGAGCTCGCCGCCCGCTGCCGGGTCTTCCGGGGATACCGGTCGATCGAGCTCACCGGGAGCGGGCAGCTCGGTTTCATCCGGGTGATCAGCGGCAAGCCGGAGGGCAAGCACGGGCTGAACCCGCATCTGAGCCTGGTCGACGAATTGCACGAGCTCAGCAGCCGCCACCTGCTTGAAGCGATCACGTCCGCCTACGTGAAGAAGGGCCGCCGGCAGCCGCTGCTGGTCTTCATGACCACCGCGGACTTCGACCGCGAGAGCCTCTGCAACGAGAAGTACGACTACGCCTGCCAGGTCCGCGACGGGAAGCTGCACGACCCGCGCTTCCTGCCGGTGATCTACGCGGCGGACGCCGAAGACGACTGGACCAGCGAGGACGTCTGGGCCCGCGTCAACCCGAACCTGGACGTGTCGGTCAGCCGCGAGGCCCTGCGGGCCAAGTGCGAGCGGGCGCGGGCGATCCCGAGCGAAGAGAACACGTTCAAGCGGCTGCACCTGAACATAAGAACCGCGCAGGACAAGCGCTGGTTGCTGATGCACGAATGGGACGCGTGCGAGCACAAGCCGGCCGACGTCGCCGGCGTGCTCACGAAGCTGCGCTGCTACGGCGGGCTCGACCTGGCCAGCACGCGGGACCTGGCTGCGTTCGGGCTGTGCGGGGCCGAGCCCAACGGCGAACGGCACTACGTGCGGGTCTGGACCTGGCTGCCGAGCGCCAAGCTGCAGGGCGACGACAGCCACACGCGGATGCTCGCCGAGTGGGCCAAGGCCGGGCTGATCGAGGCCACGCCGGGCGACGTGATCGACTACCGCTTCATCCGCCGGCGGATCAACGAGATCGCCAAGAGCCACGAGCTGGTCGAGATCGCCTACGACCCGTGGAACGCCGAGCACCTGGTCCAGGAGCTGGTCGAGGAGGACGGGCTGAGCGCCAAGAAGTTCGCCCAGACCGCGGCGAACTTCAACGCGCCGTGCCGGCGGCTCGAGGAGCTGCTGCTCGCCAGGCACTGGGTGCACGACGGCAACGCGGTGCTGCGCTGGAACGCGGCCAACGCGAGCATCGTCGAGGACTCGCACGGCAACATCCGGCCCGACAAGCGCCGCAGCAAGAACAAGATCGACGGGCTGATCGCGGCCCTGATGGCGCTGGGCATGGTGATGGTCAACCGGCGCCAGAAGCGCGAGAGCGTCTATTCCAAGCGCGGGGCGCTGGTGATATGATCCCCGCCGTCGGGGCCGGCCGGCCCCGCGGGGGATCCGCGAATGAAGATCGTGATCGACGTGCCGTCAGTGGGCGAGGACGATACCGCGGGAGCCGCTGTTGAGTTCGGACCGGTCCTCCCCGGCCATCGAACGGTGGCGTTCGACTTCGCGATCGGGCAGCCGGTCTGGATCATCGGGCCCGAACGCGGTGTGGGGACCGTCATCGGTCTGAAGGTCGATGGCGCGGGCACGCGCTGGTATCTGGTCGATCGGTGGGTCGCACGCGACCATCCCAGAGAGTACTTCCGGGCGCGCGACCTGCGGCCCGTCGATAAGGCCGGCTAGCAACCGGCCCCACAGCCGGGGGGCTGTCTGCATGTCATTGCCACGCGCGAGCTGGAAGGGCGAGCTGCGCTGCGCGCAGGTGCGGCTGCCGGTGCGGCTGTACGCCGCGACCAGCGACAGCGGCCGCGTCGAGCTGAACCAACTCTGCGGAATCCAGGAGACCGGCGCCGAGCAGCCCTGCTGCCTGCGCCTGCGGCAGAACCTGGTGTGCCCGGCGCACGGCAGCGTCGGCCGCGAGCACGTGCGGCGCGGCTACGAGGTCGAGCAGGGCCGCTATGTGCCGCTGACGGCCGAGGAGCTGCTGGCGCTCGAGCCGGTGGACGAGAAGGCCATCGAACTGCGCGAGTTCTGCGACCTGGACGAGGTCGACTCGCGCTACCTGGACGGCAGCTACTACCTGGCCGCGGACGGACCGATCGCCGCGACGACCTACGCTGGAGGAACCGGACGTTCCAACGGCGGAGGGCG
>CAZNDQ010000132.1:0-9141 GCA_964571825.1 uncultured Planctomycetales bacterium
CCCAGAGGCGGACGGTGGGGGAGATGGGAAGGGCGACGGGGAGGGGGCGGGTGTCGGTACCGGAGGCCGGCGTGGCGAGAACACCGGGGGGCGCGGGGAGCGTTTCGAGGAGTTCACCGCCAACGGCGGCGCGGAGTTCGATGGCGGTGTCGGGGTCGGCGCTCTGGCCGCAGAGGGCGAGGCGCGTCGCGTCGGGGCTGAAACGGATGGAGTGGACATCTTCGCGGGGGAGCTGGGTCAGCGCGGTGCGCGGGCGCGGCTCCCAGAGGCGGACGGTGCCGTCGTCGGCAGCGGAGGCGATGAGGCCGGTGGCGGGGCTGACGGCGAGAGAGCGGACGACGTCGAGATGGCCGGCATAGCGGTGGAGGGGATCGTGCGAGCCGGTGGACCAGAAGGAGACGACCTGTCCGCAGGCGGAGATGAGGGCGTCGCCGTCGTGGGTGAAGGCGACAGCGTCGAGTTCGAGTTCGTGCCAGTGGCGGGCGAGGAGGCGGGTGTCGGCGAGGTCCCAGAGTGCGGCGTAGCGGTAGCAGGCGGCGGCGAGGAGGCGGGAGTCGGGGGCGAAGGCGAGGTCGCGGATGAGCGTGGGCGGGTCGCGGGTCTCGGTGACGGCGGAGACGTCGAGCGCGGCGCGAAAGGCGAGGTAGGGGAGCGCGTAGACGTTGATTTTGCTGCGGTCGGGAAGGGCGACGGCGAGCGCGCGGCCGTCGGGGCTGATGGCGATGCGGGAGGGGGTGCCGTCGAGTGGAGCGGAAGCGAGAAGCCGAGCATCAGCGGCGCGCCAGAGGCGGAGATCGTTGGCGGCGCAGGAGGCGATGATCTCCCCAGTGGGCGAAAAGGCGAGGTCGGTGACGGGGGAATCGTGCGCGTGCCACTCGGATTCGACGGATTCGGCGAGGCGATCCCAGATGCGAAGTGAGCCGTCGTCGGCGCCGGCGGCGACGAGTTCGGCGTCGGGAGAAAGCGTTGTGCAAGTGGCGGTGCGATCGGGCAGGCGGAGGATGCAATCGCGTTTGGCGCGGGCACCGCGATCGAGTTCAAAGGTCCAGATGGGCGCGCCGTCGGTGTCGACGGAGGCGGCGAAGAGGCGGCCGTCGCTCGTGAATTGCAGTCGCGCGCCCGTTCGTTCGAGCCGGCACGAAGCGAGTGCGGGCTGGCGTGAGTAGAGTTCCCAAAGCGCCCAGTGGGCCTCGTTGTATTGATCCCAATTGACGGGGTCCAGGCGATAGGAGGCGAAGGGCACATCAGGCGATACATCTTCCAGCGGCCAGAGGATACGTTCGGCGAGGGCGAGGTTTCCGGCGGCGCCTTCGGCGCGGCCGCGCTCGATGTTGGCGCTGTCAAGGGCTTCTCTGAGTCGGATGGCCTGTCGTCGCAGGCGGGCGGCCTGTTGCGCGCGGTCGATGGCGAAGCCGACGAGCAGCGCGAGGAAGATCAGGGCGGCGGTGACGGGCAGGCGGTGACGGCGGAGGGACTTGCGGACGACGTACCAGGTGCTGCCGCGCTTGGCCTCGATCGGTTCGCCGGCGAGGTAGTGGCGGAGATCGCGGGCGAGGGACTCGACGGACTGGTAGCGGTGGAGTTTCTCCTTGGCGAGGGCCTTAAGAACGATGGTGTCGAGTTCGTGGTCGAGGGCGGGGTTGACGGCGCTGGGGCGCGCGGGCTCGGTGTGGATGATGCGGTCGAGGACGCGGCGGACGGAGCCGGAGACGTCGTAGGGGAAGGAGCCGGTGAGCGCGTGAAAGAGGATGACGCCGAGGGCGTAGACGTCGGAGCGGACGTCGACCTCGGCCGCAGCGCCGTCGGCCTGTTCGGGGCTGGCCCCGGGGAGCGAGCCGAAGAAGTGGCCGGTGCGGGTGAGGGTCTGCGGCTCGTCGGTGTCGGTGGGGGGTTCGACGAGTTTGGCGAGGCCGAAGTCGAGGATGTGGGGCTGGTCGCGGGCGTCGACGAGGATGTTGCTCGGCTTGAGGTCGCGATGGATGACGCCGCGGAGGTGGGCAGCGGCGACGCCGTCGCAGATGGCGGACAACAGACGAAGTGTGCGCACGAGACGGGCACGGAAGTCGCGGGGATGCGGCATGGCGGTGGCGGGCGCGCGCGGTGCGGGGGGGCCGTGCGCGGCAATCCACTCGTCGAGCGGGACACCCTCAACGTAGTTGGTGACGAGGTAGAAGCAGCCGGCGGCGAGGCCGCTGTCGTGGACGGTAACGATGTGGGGGTGGCTGAGGCGGGCGAGGGCGTGGACTTCGCGTTCGAGGCGGAGGCGGTCGGTGGGGCCGGCGAAGGGGCCCTCGCGGAGGATTTTGACGGCGACGGTCTTGCCGGTGGATTGCTGGAGGGCCTTGTAGACGATGCCCTGTCCGCCGCGGTGGAGGCGGTCGAGGAGCTGGTAGCCGGGGACGGCGTCGGGATCGGTGATGGCGGTCTCGTTGGCCTGGGCGGCGCGGCGGAGGTGGTGGCGAAAGGCGCCGAGGAAGTCGTTGTTGGCGCGGACGCGTTCAATGGCGTCGCGGCAGCGGGAGCAGGACGCGAGGTGAATCTCGGCGTCCGCGCCGGTTGATCCGCGGGCGGCCTCCTCGATCTGTTTATCTGTCAGGCATGTCGAGTCGGTCACAATCTCCCCGATGTCGGATGTGGGATGTAGAATGTAAGAATTGCAGATTGCGGATTGCGGATTGCGGAATACAGGCAATTGATCGACTGTCGGCGTGCTGGACGCGCAGCGCGATTAGAGATGCTTCGCTTCGCTCAGCATGACGATTGCGCTCCCCCGGGGCGTGCTGGACGAACAGCCCGATCAGAGATCCTTCGCTGCGCTCAGGATGACAGAACGTGGGCACCGTGACGGCCTGACGCTCAGGATGCCAGATTATCCGATTGTCAAACATATCTCGGGGTGGAACCGTCGCTTTTAGCATTGCGCATCATCCGATTCGAGGCGGTTGACGATTTTGCGCAGGCGTTCGGTGATGCGGTTCTTGATGCGATAGACGTGGTCAACGGTGAGGTTGAAGCGCGCGGCGACCTCGTCGGCGGGCACGCCGAGGAGCGCGACGGCCTCGAAGACCTGAATCGTCTGTTCGTCGGTGCGGGTGGTGGCGCGGAGTTCGAACATGGCGCGGTCGAAGACACTCTGGCGCGAATGGTCGCGGGCGACGCGGGTGGAAGTCGGGGGCTGGGCCAGGTCGACGAGAGCGGAGTGGCCGCGGGCGGGAGCGCGACGGCCGGCGGCGCGCTGGGCGTCGACGATGCGGTGCCGGGCAATGGAGAGCAGCCAGGAGGAGAGCCGGCCGCGGCGGCGGTCGTAGGCGCCGCGCTGATAGTCGCGGGCGAACTGGGTGAGGGTGAGCTGGGCGACTTCGGCGGCGTCGTCTTCGGAGAGGCCGTGGCGGCGGGCGAAGCGCTCGATGATCGGGCGGTAGCGGGCGTCGAAGTCGCTCCAGACGGTGCGGTTGTCGAAGTGGCGGAGGGATTCGAGCAGGCGGCTGGTGGTGGCCCAGCGGGCGGGCGCAGGGGTCGGGTCTGGCGAGATGCTCATGGCGACTCTCCGGCTGGCCCTACGGCCAGTATACCGCGTAGGCGGCGGGGCGATCAACGAAAAGAGGGCGGGGCAGGTGGGAGATTCGGAGGCCGTGGACGCAGTCCTGAATGAAGGCATCGGTGCTGCGCGGCATCGGTGGGCGTTAGAGGACCTCATTCAGGGGAGGCGTTCAGATGTCACAGTGGAGATTGTGCAGCGGTTGGAGTGCGCCGGCGGTGTCGGCGGCGATGGTGGTTTTGGCGCTGGCGGGACCGGCGCCAGCGGTGCATCCGTGGAGCTGGTCGGAGACGTTTTTGGAGGTGAACTCGGACGGGGTGATGGGCAGCGCGCAGAACGGAATGGTGACGACGAATCTCTTTCTGAACGGCAACTCATGGCAGGTGGGGCTGGTACGGATCGAGGGGACGCTGACGAACAACAGCTTCCCACCGAACGGATCGGCGCCGCACCAGGCGCGAATTCTGGTGGAGAAGCTGAGTTCGTCTCCGCCGTTCGGGGTGGCGGAGACGTGGGTGAGCGGTCCGCTGCACGGGCAGCAGACGGAATTCAGCGGAGCCGTGACGATCGGGCCGCTGGCGTTTGATGCATCGTCGCTGGGCTGGGTGAATGACGGGCAGACGCTGCGGATCAAGTTTTTTGAGACGTATGACAATACGTACAACTCGGGGCAGATTCCGGTCGTCGATGCGCGATGGACGACGGTGACGGTGACGTTCTATTCGAAGCACCCGGCGGAGGTGCGGCTGCCGGTGGTGCGCGGGAGCCCGCTGCCGACGTTGAACACGCAGGGGTCGGACTACCTGACGGCGATGGCGCTGTTCTCGGCGGAGGGGGGGCTGCTGATGAGCGACGATGCGAACGATGACCCGACCGGAGCCGCGTACATTTCGCTCGATGGGCTGCCGCCGGGGGAATACCATCTGTGCTGCACGGCGAGCGGGGCGGGGTTCGACGATGGGTTCGAGGCGGTGCCGAGTCCGGCGGCGTCGGAGGGCAATCTGAGGTTGAGTTGGTGCTGCGGCGGTGTGGCGTATGAGGACGATTGGAGGATGCCGACGCATGCGGATACGGTGGTGTGGTTCGAGGTAACGATCGGCCCGCCGCTGGGGGATTTTGACGGCGATCTGGACGTCGATCTGGTGGACTTCGCGACGTTTGCGGCGGGCTTCACGGGATGAGTGACGGTCCTTCGGCGGCCTGACGGCCGGGCGGATCGGCCGGCAGGATCCCGCTTCCCCAACCTGCGGCGGATCACCGGCGAAGGGCCGGCGGCGCGAGCGCGCTTCCGACCCGGGCCGCTGCGCGGCGCGTGGCGCCAGCGCGCTGCGCTGCGCACGGGCGGAGTGTGCGGCGGCGGGGAGGCGCTTCTTCCGGCAAGTTCACAAGCAAAGCACCAAGAGCAACAAGATCAACAGCGGGCTGAGCGCGAAGAGGATGAGGAGCGCGAAACGGGGGGCGTCCGCGCGGAGCGAGGGATCGGCAAGCCAGCGGAAGCGGCGGAGCCACGGGGGAAGCTCGTCAGGCGCGGGCATGAGGCAGGACAGTGTGCCGCGGCGGGTGGCGCGCGTCCAGCGAGGGGCGCACGCGGGGCACGTCGAGGTCAGGGGCGGACAATTGCGTTAAGATGTTTGTGGCGGCCGGGCGGCCGCGCGTCAGTGGTGTACGGGGTGTCATCATGCAGGCGTGATCACGTGGAGGCGGGACGATGGTCGCTGCGCAGCGTAAGGATTTCTGGACGCGAGGGGCTGCGCTGAGGCTGGCGCTGGTTGTGACGGCGGCGATGTGCGCGATCACGGCAGGCGGGGAGGAGTTTGACGGGAAGGAGGAGTTGCGTGTTTTTCGGCAGCGGCACGGGGCGCTGCGCAAGAAGTTGAAGGCGGAGCGGGACGCGCTGACTGCGGAGGTGCGGTTGCGGGAGAAGCGCGGGGAGGCGGTGAGGTGCGCGAAGCAGATCTTGCAGGAGGCGGGGTGGCTGCTGAGCTACACGGCGGAGTATGAGCGGGCGGAGAAGCGGCTGGGGGAGCTGCGGCGGAGGCTGGAGAGCGGTGAGGTCGAGGGAGTTGAGCAGGCGGAGGACGGGAGCTATGGGGCGTGCTGCGAAGAGTGGTTCATGCGACTGGATGCGACGGTGGGTCGGTTGATCGTGATGAAGGCGCTGGGGCAGCGGCCGGAGCGGCCGTTGAGGTTTCTGGAGCGGATCAACTCGCCGGAGAGGTTAGAGGATTATTTCGATTCGATCCTCATTTCGGACGTTGCGGCGACGGGGCGTGACCATCGGAAGGAACTGAACTTCAGCGTGGCGGCGCTGGTGCGGCTGATTCCGGGCGTGGTGGAGTCGGGGTTCGCGTTTCATCCGGAGCTGGAAGAGGCGCTGTGGCGGTATCTGGATGAGAAGTGGCAGGATCCGGAAACGGGGTATTGGGGCGCGTGGTATAAGAAAAACGGGAAAGTGATCAAGACGGCCGATCTGAGTATTACATTTCACATTGTATCGTACCGCGGCGGGCGCGTGGGGCGGTGGCCGGAGATCGTGGCGACGACACTGGCGATGCGGGAGCGGGAGTACCCGTATGGTTGGCGCGAGGAGGGCCGGCCGTCGAACCACCATCATTATGACGTGGTGACGCTGCTGCGGTACGGGTGGCCATACATGACAGCGGAACAGCGGGCGGAGTCGGCGGCGCGGATCGAGGAAATGCTGAGGTGGTGTCTGGAGGAGACGTTGCTGGAGGATGGGACGTTTCGGGGTGACGGCGAGGACGGGACGCCGGAGGCGTTTTACTTTGGCGTGTCGCTGCTGGAGGAGATGGGATATTTCGATGCGCGGCGGCGATACTGGACGGAGCGGGCGTTTCCGGAAGCGGAAGCGCTGCGGAGGCGGCTGGTGCTGACGGCGCTGACGCTGAACATGGCGGACGAGCATACGCTCTTTGCGCTGGGGAAGCTCACGGGACGAGCGAACGCGCGGTAGAGTGGCGGGATGGATGCGAAGGTGATGCGGGCGCGGATCGGGGCGGAGGAGGTGCGGATTTCGTACGTGCGGAGCGGGGGGCCGGGGGGGCAGAACGTGAACAAGGTAGCGACGCGGGCGGTGCTGACGTTTGACGTGCGCGGGTCGGGGTCGCTGAGCGCGGAGGAGAAGGGGCGGATCGAACGGCGGCTGGGGCGGCGGGTGTCGAGCGAGGGGGTGGTGCGGGTGACGGCGCAGAGTGCGCGGACGCAGTCGGGGAACCGGCGGCTGGCGGAGGAGCGGCTGTTCGAGCTGCTGGCGGGAGCGCTGACAAGGGCGAAGGCGCGGAAGAAAACCAAGGTGCCGGCGACGTTAAAGCGGCGAAGATTGGAAGAAAAGAAACGGCGCGGGGAAGTGAAGAAGTCGCGCGGCGCAGTGCGAGGTGAGTGATGGCAAGTGAGGCGGAGCGGCCGGTGGTGCTGGCGAAGGTGGCGACGGAGGCGGAGGCGGCGATGATCGTGCAGGCGCTGGCGGGTGCGGGGATCGAGGCGCGGGCGGTGGGCGGCTTCACGAGCGGGTTCCGGGCGGAAGTGCCGGGTCAGGTGCAGGTGCTGGTGCGGGAAGAAGACGTGGCGGCGGCGCGGAAGATTCTCGAGGAGGAATGACGGAGTATAGAAGGAAGTAACGTAGTTACGGAGTGACGGAGTGACGAAGTGAAGGAATGATGACGTAGCGGATGAAAAGGTGGGTTGCGCTCAGTCGCCTTTGGCGACCTCGCTCCACCCACGCTACATGACCGGGCGCATGGGGTGGGAAAAGAAGGTGCGTCGAGACGCACCCTACTTGACTCGCACCAGCGAGATCCTTCGCAATCGCTCAGGATGACAGGCGGTGGACATGACGATGGGTGGTTACTCCTTTCCGTTGATTTCGAGGGGGACGGAGAGCATGAGGGCTTTGGTGTGGCGGTCGCGGAAGCGGAGGTAGCCGATGCTGTGGGTGCCGTCGGGCAGCGCGGGCGGGGCCTGCTGGACCTTGAAGCTGAGGGCGGCGGCGATGCCGGGGACAAAGGCGAGGTCGCCGGTGTCGGCAGTGACGTCGATGGCGGGCGGCGACTTGTAGAGGTGATCGACGTGGATGGTGATCGGCGTTTTGTGGTCATCTTCGCGGTGGGTGAAGGCGGCGTTGATCTTCAGCTTGAGTGAGACGGCGTCGGCATCGGGCTGGGGGTTGTTGACCGTCAGCTCGATGCGAGGGTCGTCCATGCCAGTCTGCGTCAGTGCTTTGCCGGACGAGTCGAGGACCTGCACACCGACATCGGTCGTTTTGGCGAAATCGGCGTCGGAGAGTTCGACGGCGATGCGGGCCGCGCGGAGCGTGGCGTCGAGCTTGATGTCGATCTCGACCGTGTCGGCAGCACCCTTGAACTTTTCGTCATGTTTGCGGCGGTAGCCCTCGACGAGGGCCTCGGCCGAGGCGGGGGCGACGCGGTCGAAGAGGTTGGTGACGGTGAGCGAGCCGGAGGGCTGGGCGCCGGACTTGTGTTTCCATGAGGTGATCTTTGCGGGGTCCGCGCGGAGGCCGAAGAAGCGCACTTCGAGTTCGTAGGGTGAGCGGTCGTCGACGCGGTCACCATAGACAGTCCATTCCCAGACGCCGGGGCGAAGGTCGTCGACGATGTCCCACTCGGCGCGGCGCTTGCCCTGATCGGTGTTGAGGGACATGTCGCCGCGGCGGAAGCGCTTGCCGACGGGATTGAAGAGGCGCGAGGCGTTGGCGGTGGAGCGCGCGCCCTCGGGGGCGAGCAGGGTGAGGTTCATGGCGGCGGCGGCCGGGGGGACGGCGAGGAAATGCCGCTGCGTCATCCAACCGTCCGTTGTGAGGCCGGTGAACTTGCGCGTGAAGTCGGACGCGCTGTCGAAGCGGTGCGGGACGACGATGGTATTGAGGAGGCGGAACTCGACGCGGTCCTCCCAGAGCGCTTCGACGGCGGCGACGTAGAGGCCGGGCGCGGCGAGGGGCGCGGGGTCGTATTCGAGTCGGACGTTGGCCGCGGCTTCGCGGTGGAGATAAACCTGCTCCTGCGTCAGTTTGAGCCAGGGGGCGGTGCTGCGCAGGGCGAAGCGGCGGGAGAACTCGAGTCGCTGCGTGCCATCGGCCTCGGGAGAGAAGACGGGTTTGACGGAGAAGGTCTGGCCATCAGCCGTGGGGAACCAGGTGCTGCGCCAGTAGGCGGCCGGGGCCTTGCCCTCGGGGCCGGTGGGGCAGGGCGTGCTGAGGTCGTAGCCGATGAGGGGGTCAGCGGCGGCGCGCTGCACGAGCGCGGCCAAGCGCTCCGCCGCGGCGGGGACATCGATGACGCCCCAGCCCTGGTCGAGGGGTGTAACGCCGGGGAGGGTGCGCGCGGACTGGCAGAGTGCGCGCTGGAGGTCGACAGCGCGGACGCGCGCGGCCGGGTTGCGGGCGAGCACGTCGCTGATGAGCAGAGCGCAGGTGCCGGCGGCGTAGGGGGAGGCCATGCTGGTGCCGGACCAGAAGTCGCCGCGCGTGACGTGGCGCGGGACGGTGGAGGTGGACATGCCGGGGGCGACGATGGTGGGCTTGGGGAGCTCGGCGCCGCGGGAGCTGAAGACGGTGACGACGGCGTCGG
>CAZNDQ010000133.1:0-9135 GCA_964571825.1 uncultured Planctomycetales bacterium
GAGCCGGCGGTTCGTCGAGGCGATGGTGAACACGCGGACGTTCGCGGTGGCGGAGCGGGTGCAGGATGCGGAGGGGTTTCGGCGGGCGATCACTTCCGGGCGGGCGAAGGCCGGGGTGCTGATTCCGCCGGGCTACTCGGAGCGGCTGCTACGGCGCGAAGTGGCCGAGGTGCAGGTGCTGATCGACGGCAGCGATTCGCAGGTGGCGACGACGGCGCAGAACACGGTGGGGCTGCTGACGCTGAACCTGGCGATCGAGCGGGCGAAGCGGGTGGGCGAAGCGGCGCAGATTCGCCCGGCGAGCGATGCGGCGGGGCAGTTGGCGCCGCCGATCGAGGTACGGCCGCGGCTGCTGTACAACCCGGACCTGATCAGCTCGCGGTTCTTCGTGCCGGGACTGGTGGGGATCATCCTGCAGCTCGTGCTGTTGTTCCTGACGAGCTTTTCGATCGTCGGGGAGCGGGAGCGGGGGACGCTGGAGCAGCTTTTCGTCACACCCGTCGGCGTCGGCGGCCTGCTGCTGGGCAAGCTGGTGCCGTATGCGCTGATGGCATTCGCAGAGATGCTGATCGTGCTGGTGTTCATGGTGGCGATCTTCGACGTGCCGATTGCGGGGAGCCTGGGCCTGCTGCTGGGGCTGTCGGGGCTGTTCATCGTGACGGTGCTGGCGCTGGGGCTGCTGATCTCGACGGTGGCGCGGACGCAGCTTCACGCGCTGCAACTGGCGTTTCTGGTGATGCTTCCGTCGGTGCTGCTGTCGGGGTTCATGTTCCCGCGGAGCGAGATGCCACTGATCATCTACCTGGCGAGCGGGGCGTTTCCGGTGACGTACTATCTGGAAATCCTGCGGGGGGTGATCCTGCGCGGGGCGGACCTGCTGGACCTGCTGCCGCACGTGGTTGGGCTGGGCATTTGTTGTCTGGTCATCTTCGCGCTGAGCCTGACGCGATTCAGCAAGCAGGTGGCGTGAGCGCTGCGGGAGGCGCGTCGATTCGATATTGCCGCCCGAGCGCGGCGAATCTAGGCTTTCGTGTCGGTCGCGACGGTCCGTTGCGGCGGCAATACCGCTTCCCGCAATCAGCGAATCGGCGAAACGAAGATGACTGCCATTCAATCTTCCCGCCAGGGCGAGCCGTCGGGACCGCAGGGTGCGGCGGACGACGTTTATGCCGTAGCGCGGCAGATTCTGTCGCTGGCGAGCCAGGGTCCGCCGCGTTTCAGCTTTCTGCGCCAGGTGTCGCGGATGCTGCTGGACCATTCGCGGTGTGACGCGCTGGAACTGCGGCTGTCCGATGACGGGCTGTGCTATCGGTGGCGTGCGGAGGCGTCGTCGCAGCGCGCAGCGCATTTCGAGTTGCTCGACCCGTCCGCGCGTCTCGGATCGACTCCGGCGGCGGACGCACCGGACGAGGTGAGGTGGGGGTGGATGGCGGACCACCTGCTGTTTGACCGGCCGCCGGTGCCGGAATGGCGGACTACGCGACACGGCAGCATGTGGATGAATGCGGAGGACGGTCCGTGGGTGCTGCCCGAGGCGCTGCGGGCGCGTGCCGGCTTCTCCGAGCTGCGCGCGGGTCGGCCCGGCCGCTCGCGGGCGTTGATTCCATTTGTTGTCGGCGAATCGACGAACGGGCTGCTGCTGCTCGAGCGCGAGGGTGGTGCGCGCTTTGACGAACGGGACGTGGAGTCGTGGGAGACCGTCGCGCAGATGCTGGGCATGGCGGTGACAAGCCGCCGCGCGCAGGTGCGGCTGCGCGAACGGGTGAAGGAGATGACGTGCCTGTACGGCATCGCGCGCATTGTGCAGCGGAATCACATTTCGGTAGAGCAGACGCTGGGGGAGATCGTGGATTTGTTGCCGCCGGCGTGGCAGTTCCCGGAGCTGGCAGAGGCGCGGATCACGCTGGACGGGCGCACCTACCGTACGCGCGGTTTTGCGGAGACCGCGCGACGGCAGACGGCGTCGATTGTGGTGGAGGGTAAAGAGCGCGGGAGGGTGGAGGTCGTCTACATCGGCGAGCACGAGGAGTTTGCCGGCGGCGCGTTCCTGCCGGAAGAACAGAGCCTGCTGGAGAGCGTGGCGCGCGAGGTGTCGCAGATCGTCGAGCGGGCGGCCGCGCAAGAGGAAAAAGCGCACTTGCAGGAGCAATTGCGCCATGCGGCGCGGCTGGCGACGATCGGTCAACTGGCGGCGGGCGTGGCGCACGAGATCAACGAGCCGTTGAATGCGATCATCGGATTTGCGCAGCTCGTCTCGAAGAGCGGCGGGCTGGGCGACGCTGCGGCGCGGGACGTCGAGCAGATCGTGAAGGCGGCGTTGCACGCGCGGGAGGTGATTCGCAAGCTGCTGCTGTTTGCGCGGCAGACGCCGCCGAAGCGTGGGGCGGTCGATCTGAACCAGTTGATCCGCGACGGGCTGTATTTTCTCGAAGCGCGGTGCGCCAAGCACGCGATCACGCTGGAGCGGAGGCTCGATCCCGCGCTGCCCAGTCTGACCGCGGACGCGGCGCAACTGCAACAGGTGCTGATCAACCTGGTGGTCAACGCCCTTCACGCCATGCCGGATGGGGGGACACTGACGGTGGCGACCGAGTCGCAGGGGGAGGCGGTGCGCCTGACTGTGGCGGATACGGGAGTCGGGATGAGCGACGAAGTATGCGGGCGCGTATTCGAGCCGTTCTTCACGACCAAGGATGTGGGCGAGGGTACGGGACTGGGACTTGCGGTGGTGCAGGGCATTGTGTCGGCGCACGGCGGACGGATCCGCGTGGAGAGCCGCGAGGGCGAGGGCTCACGGTTTGAGGTTGAACTTCCTCTGAGGGCGCCGACGGCGCCGGGTGAGGCCGATGCCTACCTCAACATCTAAGGAGCGCATCCTCGTCGTGGACGATGCGCAGGCAACGGTCGAGGTGCTGCAGCGAACGCTGAGCGCCGAGGGGTTTGAGGTGTTTACCGCCGCCGGGGTGGCCGAGGCGATCGCGAGCCTGGAGCGGACGCCGGTGGATTTGGTGATCACGGACGTAAAGATGCCGCGTCACACCGGTCTGGACCTGCTGCGCCACGTCCGCGCCAACCTCGATGACACGGAAGTGATCATGATGACGGGATATCCGTCCGTGCCCGGGGCGGTGGAGGCGGTGAAGACGGGGGCCGAAGAGTATCTGGCCAAGCCGTTTACGGACGAGGAGCTGCTGGCGGCGGTGGAGAGCGCACTTGAGAAGCTGCGGGTGCGTCGTCTGGGTCAGGGGCGGACGCCGCCGCTGGTTCAGGGGCCGCCGGGGATGCTGGGGGAGTCGCCGGCGATGCAGGAGGTCTACCGGCTGATTCCGCGCGCGGCGGCGGTGGCGGCTCCGGTTCTGATCACCGGCGAAAGCGGCACGGGCAAGGAACTCGTGGCGCGGGCGATTCACTACGGCAGCGGCCGGGCGTCGGCTCCGTTCGTGCCGGTCAACTGCGGCGGGATTCCCGAGACGTTGCTGGAGAGCGAGTTGTTCGGGTTCGTCAAGGGCTCGTTCACCGGAGCAACCGAGTCGCGTGTCGGGTTTTTCCAGGCAGCCGACGGGGGCACGCTGTTTTTGGACGAAGTGAGCGAAATGAGCCTGGCGATGCAGGTCAAGCTGCTGCGCGTACTGCAGGACCAGGAGGTTTACATGATCGGCGCGACGCGTCCGCGGCGGGTGGATGCGCGGATTATTGCCGCGACCAATCGCGAATTGCGTGAAGTCACGACCAAGGGCCGCTTCCGCGAGGACCTGTACTTCCGCCTGAACGTGATTCCGATCCGCATGCCGCCGCTGCGCGATCGGGGCGACGACGTGGTGATGCTGATCGGGCAGTTTGCGGAGAAGTACGCGCAGGAATCCGGGCGTCCCGTCCCGCGGTTTTCCGAGCGGGCTCTGGAAATGCTGCGCAGCTATCACTGGCCGGGCAACGTGCGCGAGCTGCAGAACGTGGTGCAGCGGCTGGTCATCATGTGCGATCGCGCAGAGATCGACGAACCCGACCTGCCGTCACTGATGCGGTTTTCGGTGCCGCATCGGCCGGCGCTCGATCGGACGCTGGCCGAGGTGGAGGCGGAGAACATCCGCCAGGTGGTCGCGCACGTCGAAGGCAACAAGAGTCAGGCGGCGCGGATTCTCGGCATTGACCGCAAGACGCTGCGCGACAAGCTCAAGTCACTGGATTCACCGGACGCTGCCGACGACGAGTGAGGCGTTTCTCCTCACCGGGTAGATCCGCCCCAATCGGACTGGGGCGCGCGACGATTCACCGGCAGCGGCCGCGGGGCAGGCGTGATTGCGGCTGATCCTCCTATCCTCATGTTTTGAAAAGCTTTATGTGTCATGCGGAAATCGAGTCGGGCGAATCCGCGCGCGATCCCGCGGTGTGGTATGGGGCATGCTCTACTGCGGGGCAGCGAGCCGATGGGCGCTCGCCTGACCCTGAAACTTCTTGAGCAGGAGAACTGCCATGAAACGCCTGCCCAACGACATGGAACGAGATGAAGGTGTGTTGACCGTAACGCGTATCGACGAGTCGGTTCGTCCGCAGCGGCGCCCGGGCGCCGGGCCGAACGGTGGATCGCGAATACAGCGTCCGCCGGCCGGTCTGTGCGTCACCTGCATCCACATGGAGGGCTGTGCGCTGCGCTTTGCCACGGAGGGTGCGGTGCTGATGTGTGAGGAGTTCGACGATCGGATTCCGGTCACGGCCGAGAAGGCACCATCCGAGCCGGTGGCCGAACGGCCCGTGCACACCGCCCCGGCGCTGGCGTCCGGGCTTTCCGCCCTCAAAGGTCTCTGCATCGACTGCGAAGACCGGTCGACCTGTCGGCTGCCGCGATCGGCGGAGGGCGTCTGGCATTGTGAGGAGTATCGATAGGCGGAGCGGGGCGATCGGGAACGGTTGCCCCGCAGGCTCGATCAGCGTGACGAAAGGAGAACGCCATGTCCCGCAAGATTCTCCATACGGCAGTGGCCACGCGGCCCGAGGCCGGCGGTGTACTCGCTTCGCCCGCGCGCCGCAGCCTGTATCAAGGCGTGATGGAGCAGTTTGACAAGGCGGCGGGGCTGATGGAACTGAGTCCGAACATCCGCCGCATCCTGGCGACGACGATGAACGAGATCGTCGTGCATTTTCCGGTGCGGATGGACGATGGGAGCGTCGAGATTTTCACCGGGTACCGCGTGCAGCACAACAACGCGCTGGGTCCGTTCAAGGGCGGGCTGCGCTATCACCCGTCGGTCGATCTTGACGAAGTGCGCGCGCTGGCCGCGTGGATGACATGGAAGGCGGCGATCACGGAACTGCCGTTCGGCGGCGCGAAGGGCGGGATTCAGATTGATCCGTCGCGTTACACGCGCAGTGAGCTGGAGCGGATCACGCGACGCATCACGTACGCGCTGGGGGACAACATCGGGCCCGAGTACGACATCCCCGCACCTGACGTGAACACCAACGCGCAGATCATGGCGTGGATTCTCGATACGTACCTGACGACGATGCCGTCACACGACCGGGCCCGGCACATGCACGTGGTGACGGGCAAGCCGATCGAGTCGGGCGGCAGCCTGGGACGGGAGAAAGCGACGGGGCAGGGCGTTGCCTGGGCCGTCATGCAGTGGGCGCAGGAGAACGGGCGCGACCTGCGCGGGATGACGTTCATCGTTCAGGGCTTCGGGAATGTCGGTTCGTGGGCGGCGCGTCTGCTGCAGGATGAAGGCTGCCGGCTTGTCGCGGTGGAGGATGTGACGGGTGCGATCGCGCGGCGCGGGGGTCTGGACGCCCATGCACTGTCAATCCATGCCGAGATCAATGGCGGCGTGCGCAGCTATGCGGACGCCGAGGCGATCGGTCACGAGGCGTTTCTCCGCACGGTGGCAGACGTGTTCATCCCGGCGGCGCTGGAGGACCAGATCACGGCACAGACGGCGCCGCTGCTCGAGGTGCAACTGGTGGCGGAAGCCGCGAACGGCCCGACGAGCCCCGAGGGCGATCAGATTCTGCGCGAGCGCGGGATTCAGGTCATCCCTGACATTCTCTGCAATGCCGGGGGTGTGATCGTCAGCTACTTCGAGTGGCTGCAAAACAAACGCAGTGAATCGTGGGAACTGGAAGAGGTGGACGCACGTTTGCGGCGTCGGATCCTGTCCGCCTACAGACGCGTCGCCGAAACGGCGCGGCGATTTGACACCGATCCGCGGACGGCGGCCTACATCGTGGCGCTGACGCGGCTGGAGTCGGTATACAAGAAGCGCGGAATCTTCCCATAACGCCTTCGCTCGGGGAGGCCGATGCACCGCCGGATTCGTCCCGATCCGCGCGGGGCATCGGCACGTTTGCCACTTACCGGACTCACCCCTGCGCGCGGCATCACGTCGGGCCTGTAGTTGGGCGAAGCGCGACGCCCGGGAGTTGGGGAACGGATGAGTCGGCTGCAGATCAATGCGCGGCGTCTTCGGCAGCGTCCTATAAACGTAGGTTTGCCGGATTGAGCCGGGCCAATACTGCTGGCAGACCGTTTCGCAGAGTTTTGCGGGCGGGGCCGGGCACCCCAAGTCTTTCGCTTTACGCTCATGTCGTGCTTGGTCGCCCGATAACCCGGCGGCAGATTTCAGTGTTGCGAATGCGGCCGGTCGGCGATCGTTTTCTCTTGCAAGCGCCCGCAAGATGAGGTAGGATCGTCGTTTGAATCGTTCGGGAAACCGGGCGATTCGATCCTGTCAGCTTCGTGGCCGAGACGAAGACCAGGGGAAAACGGGCTCACTTAGCCAGAGTGATTGATTGTGAGTTTCAGGGTCGGCGGCCGCGCAGCCGGCGCAGTAGTCGTGTCTCGGGCCTGAACAAACGTCAACACAAATGACGGAATGCCGGTCGAGGTGAAAGACCGGCGGGCCGACTGTACCGGAGCCTTGTACAGGCGAGCCCAGAGCGAGTTGCAACGTGTTCCCGTGCGGCGAGCGCGCCGTGAGGGAGTTCAAACGGATTTCCGCGTTCGGGGGTCAGTATTCAATGTTGGGGAGTGCTGCGATGAAATCGGGTTTGCTGAACAGAGTTTCGCTTGTCGGTCTGGCGGTCTGTTGTCTGTGTATCACGATGCTCGTCGGTTGCCCCGCGCAGGATGGGGGCGGCGACGGCATCCTCGATATGAACACGTTCAACACCTTCCCCCCGCCTGCCCCACAACCCTGCCCCGATACGGACGGCGACACGATCTGCGACATCGACGACAACTGCCTGGTGACGCCGAATACGGACCAGCTCGATGCGGACGGCGACGGCATCGGCAACGCTTGCGACAACTGCCCACTGGACCGTAACCCCCAGCAATCGGACTTTGACGGCGACGGCATCGGCAACGTGTGCGACAACTGCCCGGCCGACGCGAACCCCAACCAGGAAGACATTGACGAGGACGGCGCGGGTGATGCGTGCGACAACTGCATCAACGTGCCCAACGCGGACCAGCACGACGAGGACGTGGACGGCGTGGGCAATGCGTGCGACCTGTGTCCGCTCGATCCGAACAAGTCCGAGCCGGGCATCTGCGGCTGCGGCGTGCCGGACACGGACGTGGACGAGGACGGGTACGTCTGCGACGACAACTGCCCGTACGCCTACAACCCGGACCAGTCGGACTTTGACGGCGACGGGATCGGCGACGCCTGCGACACCTGTCAGGACAGTGACGGCGACGGCCACGGCGATCCGCGGGGCTTCAACGGCAGGAACTGGCCGCTGAGCACGTGCGAGCCGGACAACTGCCCGTCGGTGGCGAACGACGATCAGGAAGACGACGACAACGACGGCGTCGGCGACTACTGCGACAACTGTCCGGACCATCCGAATCCGTACAACAAGGACTGCAACGGCAGCGGCAGCAAGTGCCGCATCTCGCAGATCATTTGCTACGGCTACAACGAGGCCGGGCAGTGGGTGCAGATGCCGGGCGGTTACGACTGCACGGTGGTGATCACGGGTTGCGACGGGCCGGACGAGGGTCTGTTCGAGCAGTGCGACTTCGACGACGACGGCGTGGGCGATGCGTGCGACATCTGCCCCGGCGGCGACGACCTGATGGACACGGACCTTGATATGGTGCCGGACGACTGCGACAACTGTCCGGACGATCCGAACGGGATGTTCAACGACCCCGCCTACTACGCGGCCTACCCCGGCGGCTGCCCGGTGGGCACGTGCGTCGATTACAGCAACCCGCTGTATCCGGAAGGGATTATCATCGGCGATCAGCTTGATGACGACGGCGACGGCGCGGGCAACGCCTGCGATCCGTGTCCGTACGATCCGCTGGACGACGAGGACATGGACGGGCTGTGTGCCGACATCGACAACTGCCCGGAAATCTTCAATCCGCCGCATCAGTTCGCGTTCGACTGCGACATGGACGGCAACACGACCGATCCGGGCGAGGAGGCCGGTGGCCAGTGCGACCGCGACAACGACGGCACCGGCGATCCGTGCGACAAGTGCCCGAACGATCCGAACAAGATCGATCCGGGTCAGTGCAATTGCGGCAACCCGGACACCGACACGGATGGCGATGGGATCGCGGATTGTCTGGATGTCTGCGACAACGATCCGGACAACGACATCGACATGGATGGCGTGTGCGGCGACGTGGACAATTGTCCGGACGTGCCGAATCCGGCCAACGTAGGTGCGGTGGACTGCAATCTCGACGGGGTCGCCGGCAATGCGCCGGGCGAGGGCCACGGCGAGCAGTGCGATCCGGACATGGACGGCAAGGGCAACGCCTGCGATCCGTGCCCGTATGATCCGCTGGACGACGCGGACATGGACGGCGTTTGCGGCGGCGACATCCTGCCGCCGTGCAGCGTGCCGTGCCCGCCGGCGCTTCCGGTCGGCGACCTGTGCTCGGACAATTGCGAGTTCGTGCCGAACCCGCAGCAGTCCGACTGCGACCTGGACGGCTACGGCAACCTGTGCGACGTATGTCCGAACATTCCGAACGAGGACCAGTCGGACACGGACAAGGACGGGGCCGGCGACGAGTGTGACAACTGCCTGACCGCGTACAACCCGAGCCAGCAGGATTCGGACGGCGACCGCGTCGGCGACGACTGTGACGGCTGCCCGTTCGACAAGAACAAGACC
>CAZNDQ010000134.1:0-9132 GCA_964571825.1 uncultured Planctomycetales bacterium
TGACGCTCGGGGATGGAGGCGATGACGCGCCGGGCGTACTCATTGAGCTTGCCTAGTTCGGCGGCGTATCTGTCGGCGCGCCGGCGATATTCGTCGGCGTTGACCTCGTCCCACTCCCCCAGCGCCTGCGCCACGGCCTGGACGGCCCGGGTCCAGGCGGCGACGTCCATCCAGACGTGGGGGTCGTAGTGGCCGGCGAACTCCTGCGGTTCGAGCAGGTCCTTTTCGTCGAGGAGTTCGGTGACGGCGTAGACGGGCTTGCCGCCGCGCGCGACCTTGACCAGCGTGTCGGCCATTTTTCCTTCGAGCATCAGGCCGCTGTAGAAGACGACGTCGGCGGACATGAGCGCGGCGACGTCTCCGCGCGTCGGTTTGTAGAGGTGGGGGTCGACGCCTTCGCCGATGATGCCGCGGACGCGGCCGTGGTCGCCGACGACCTGCTGCACGATGTCGGTGACCATGCCGACGGTGCAGACAACCTCGTAGGGCCTCCGGGCGGGGCCGTCAGCCGCGTGGGCCGCGCGGGGCAGCCCGCCGCAGACGAGGCCGATGAGGATAGCACTTGCCGGTGTTCTCACGGAGACTCCTTTCGTCATTGCCGCTCCGGCGTGTCTATCGGCCGCCGGAACGCGGTACTTGCTACAGAATGTAGTCTATGCTACACTTTGTTGTCAAGCGGCGGTTTCGGTCTTGCGGGCGTGCGCCGGGCGGGCTATCGTCCGGGCCGGCGGCGGCGGGGCGATCGGGGCGCTGCGGATGGCATTGATGGCGGGCAGAGCGACGCGGAACAGGTCGGCGGCAGGGCGCACGGCGGTGCACAGCGCAACGGCGTACCGGCGGACGCGCTCGGACCACGCGCAGGAAACGGCCGAGGACTACGTGGAGCTGATCGACGAACTGATCCGCAAGCACGGCGAGGCGCGCGCGGTCGATCTGGCACGGCACCTGGGGGTGAGCCACGTGACGGTGTCGAAGACGATCGCAAGGCTCAAGCGGGAGCTGCTGGTGCGGACCGAGCCTTACCGTTCGATATTCCTGACGGACAAGGGCAAGCGGCTGGCCGACGAAGCGCGGAAGCGCCACGCGCTGGTGCTGGACTTTTTGCTGGCGCTGGGGGTCCCGCGCGAGGACGCGGAAATCGACGCCGAGGGGATCGAGCACCACCTCAGCCCACGCACGCTGCACGTCATGCGGCGGTTCCTCACTTCCACCGGGCGATAGGGAGCACGGCGCGCGTGCGGGCTTGACAACCGGCCGCGCTGGATGTAGCCTATGGTACATTATCAAGGTCAGGCAAGTTTCTGTCGCTATGGCTACATACGGAGTGAAGGATGCGAGGTGGCGCAGTTGCGGCGCTGGTCTTGCTGGTGTGGGTGGCGAGCACGTCCGCGGGCGTAGGGACGGGCGAGCCGCAAGCGGACGAGGCGCAGGTGAAAACCGTCCGCGGACCACTCGGGCTGCCGGCGGCGCCGCTGACGGAGCCGCTCGTCACCGACCGGCCGGACTTCACTGAGAGTACCGAGGCCGTTCCCTTCGGGCGCGTGCAGCTCGAGATGGGCTACACGTTTACCTGGGACCACGAGGACGGCGAGCGCGTCAAGGACCACACGGCGCCGGAGGGACTGCTGCGGCTCGGCTTGTGGGAGAACTTCGAGCTGCGGATCGGCTGGGAAGGGTATTCGTGGTCTCAGGCGCGGTTCGGCGATGAATCACCGCGCGGGCGGCCGATCACGCGGCGCGAGTGGTCGCAGGGGGCCAGCGACCTGTCGCTCGGCTTCAAGTACAAGCTGGTGGAGCAGGACGGCCTCGTCCCGCACTTCGGCATCATCGGCGAGCTGTCTCTGCCGAGCGGCAGCGCGGGCGTGTCGAGCGGTGACGTCGATCCGGCGGTCAAACTGCTGTGGGCGCATGACCTCACCGATGATCTGGCCGTCGCGGGGAACGTCAACTTCGCGGTGCCAACCGAGGAAGCGGGGCGGTTCTTTCAGACGGCGGCGTCGGTCAGCCTGGCGTATTCGCTGACGGAGCGGCTGGGGACGTACATCGAGTATTACGGTTTCTATCCGAACACGCGGACGAGTGACTGCGCGCACTATGTGAACGGCGGATTCACCTATCTGCTGACGGACAACCTGCAGTTCGACATCCGCGCCGGGGTCGGGCTGAACGAGGAGGCGGACGACTTTTTCAGCGGGATCGGTTTTTCGTGGCGATTTTAGGAGTTGGCGGTATGCGAACAATCGGGCGCAACAACGGTGGCCGCGCGACCATCGCCGCGGGGGTTGCGGGTGTCATTCTGTCGGGCACAGGCTGTGTGCAGGATGCGCTGGCGGACGGTCTGTACGGGGGCGTGACGGACACGATCGCGGCGATTGTGTCGGGCCTGCTGCTGGGGCTGTTCGGGCTGACGTAAGTGGCGGTGCGCTCATCGTGAGCCGCCGCAGTCGGGCACGTTGCCGGTCGCCGGCGAGCCAAAGCGGACGGCGAACTGCGAGAAGTCGACGAGGTTGACCTGGCCGTCGCCGTTGAGATCGGCACAGAAGCGCGTCGCGGCCGGGCAGTCCGGCGAAAAAGTCATCGAGCCGAAGCACACGGCCAATGTGGTGAAGTCGACGAGTGAGACGACGCCGTCGCCGTCGAGGTCACCGCAGGCGCAGGCGAACTGGCAGTCGGCGTCGTCGCCGTCGATATCGCCGTCACAATCATCGTCGATGCCGTTGCCACAACCCTCCGGCGCACCGGGCCGGACGAGCGAATCGAGGTCGTCGCAATCATCGGGCTGCGGCACGCCGTCGAGGTCGCAGTCGGGAAAGTTTTTTTCGTTCCAGCCGGGGCAGCGGTCGCAGGCGTCGGGGACGTTGTCGCCGTCGGCGTCGCCCGGCGGAACGCACTCGTCAGGCACGAGATCGCCGTTGCAGTCGGGCAAGCCGGGCTGCTCCGCAATAACGAACTGCAGTGACCAGCGGTCGAGGACGCCGGTGTCGCCGGTCTGGAGGTCGGTGACGGTCAGGCGCCATTCGCCGTAGGCATCGCGGCCGTTGAAGCCGGCGAGCAGTCCATTGGGGGCAAAGGTGCCGACGACCATCGGGCCGCCGCTGTCGTACGTTTCGATCGGCTGTGTCGCGGAATCATCGAACAGCACGTCGAAGCCGTCGTTGTCGTAGCCGCCGCCCCCGGCGCCGATGTACCCCGGGCGGTCGAGAAGTGAACGCGAACGCTCAGCCTGCGTCAGGCGCACGAGGAGGTTTCCGTTGAAGGTGTGGCGCAGGAGCAGAGCGACGTTGAGGTCTTCGATTGTGCCGTGCTCGGGGACGAAGATAGTGTCCATCAGCACGGTCTGGCCGCCGTCGTCGGGGATGGACAGACCGGGGTCGTGTGCAGCCTCGTACACGCGCGCTTCAGCCGGGCGCTCCGTCTCGCATTCATCGGGCACGCCGTTGGGCTGACAGTCGGTGCTGGCGCCGCTGAGGATGTCGCAAACGTCGGGTACACCGTTGAGGTTGCAGTCGGTCGGGGCGGGCATGCACTCGTCGGGGACGCCGTCGGCGTCGCAGTCCTCGCTGGTGCCGTCCGCGATCTCGCAATCATCGGGAATGCCGTTGAACTGGCAGTCCTGGCTCGTGCCGGCGAGCAGGTCCTGCGTGTCCTCGATGCCGTTGTCATTGCAGTCGAGCGGACCGATGACGGGGCCGGTCACGGGCGAGTTCATAACGGTCAGCACGCCGGGCTTGAAGAGCCCCAGTGTCGCGGTCGTGGCGGCCGGCACACGGTCGCAGTCGAAACTGAAGTTGTAAAGCGTGCCGTAGCGCAGCGAGTTGGCGCCGGGATCGACGGCCCAGGTGTCGGTATGCCATGTGACAGCGCCTTCGCCGACCGACGCTGTCCAGTCGTTGGAGCCGATTTCGTCGATGTCTCGGAAGGCCAGGTTGGAGACGGTCGCGGCCGGGTCGACGGGAATCGTCAGCTCGCGCACCTGCCGGTCGAGGTTGTGGTTGTAGAGGGCGTATTCGTAGTGGAACTGGCCGATGGCCAGCCAGTTGGCTTTCGCGGCGAGGATCACGTCGCCCTCACCATAGGACACGAGGTGATGCTCGCCTCCCCAGGCGTAGATCGCCGGGCCCTCATTGCGCGATGACGTGGTGGTGAAGGACCAGGTCGAGCCGGTCCAGGAACTCGTGCAGGTTCGCCAGGCGATGTTGTTTCCCGTGTCGATGTCGCCGGCGACGATGTAGAAGGCCTCGTAGAGGTAGTCGGCCGAGGGGTCGCCGAGGTCGTCGTCGTATACCTCGAGCATGTGGTCGGTGGGCCCGAGTCCGGCGCCGCTCACCCGCCGAACGCAGTCAGGCTGCCCACCAGAGAAGTAGGAGCCGACGCAGTCCCACTGGCCCGTGTAGGGATTGACTTCATCGCGCGGGCCCAGCCAGTTCCGCTGAGCGTTGTTGCCGGGGCCGTAGGTGTCGGAGCAGCCGACGCCGAGCAATTGAAACGTCCCCGGGTTCTGGCAGGACCCGCAAGAGGGGTCGAGCGAGTTGGCGGCGGAAAAGCCGTGCTTGAGCCAGGCGGCACCGATCTGTTCGAGGCGCTCGTCGCGCAGGCGGTAGAGATTTTGCACGATGAACGGGTGATTCGTGCTCATCGGCGCTTCCCAGGGCACGGGGACGTCGCCGACATTGCAGGAGGTGGTGGCCATGGTCAGGCCGGCGATGCCGGTGGGGTAAGTCCCGGAATGGGCCCACATTTGGATATCGCTCAGGGCGTGGAGTTTGACGTCGATGTCGGTGCCGCGCATCGCGGCAGGCGTGTCCGCAGGAGCGAGTGATTGCTCGGTCGGGCCGAGGCAGAGCAACAGCAGTTGAACGCACGCGAAGCGCAAGACGAATCCCCTCCGAGTTTCCGTCGATCCGTTCATCCTGGAGCGCGCCCCGCGCGAAATCCTTGGATGATTCATTGTATTCGATTCCCGCTTCGGGTTCTCCCCCAGTCGGGCGGGAATCCGGAGGGGCTCATGTGAGCGATGTCCGAAAACCAAGGTGTGCGAACGATTGAATCGCCGTGAACGGCGGTGGCGGCGTATCGCTCGCGGGATATACTGCCCGTATCGACGTGCATGTTCGTTGTTGGCAGCGGAATCATGGCGATGCCCAGTTTTTATCAGCGCGTACTCGATTACCTCGGCATCGGCGGCTACTCGCCGGGCGTGGTGCTCGTCGAGCTGCTGCTGATCGCGGCGGTCGTGTACACGGGCCTGCGTTTTCTTCATGGGACGCGCGGAGCACGGCTGTTTCAGGGCGTGCTGTTTCTGGTGGTGGTGTCGTTTCTGGTAGTGCGGCTTCTGGCCGATACGTTCGATTGGGCGCGAATCCGGATTCTTTACCAGTACTTCATGTGGGGCGTGTTCCTCACGGCGCTGGTGGTGTTTCAGCCGGAGCTGCGGCGGGGGCTGATGCGGCTCGGTGAGACAAGGTGGTTTCGCCGCTATCTGGGCGGAAAATCGGCGATCGACCCGATCGTCCGTGCGGTGGCCGAGTTGTCGCGGAAGAAGATCGGCGCGCTGATTGCTCTGGAGCGCGAGGTGCAACTCGGCGCGCTGGCCGACACGGGCGTGCGCATGGACGCGACGATTTCGGCGGAGCTGCTGGAGACAATCTTCTGGCCCGGCACGGCGCTGCACGACATGGGGGTCATCATTCGCGGGGACGTGATCACGGCGGCGGGCTGCCAGTTCCCGCTGGCCGAGAGCGGCGACGTGGACCGCAGCCTGGGGAGTAGGCATCGTGCTGCGGTCGGGCTGAGCGCCGAGTCGGACGCCGTGGTTGTCGTTGTCAGCGAGGAGACGGGGTTCATTTCAGTGTGCATGGGGGGCAACATGCAGCGTGGACTGACGCTCGATGAATTGCAGCACACGCTGACGGATGCGCTTCGCCTGAACACGAGTCAGCGGGGTTTCTTTCAGCCGGTATCATGAGCGCCAGCCACACCAAATCGCGCGCCAGACGTCAGGAATTACGGGATCAGGTCAAGCTGATTCTGACCACGGCCGCGCTGAGCGTGCTGATCTGGGCATACGCGGCACGGCTCGATCTGGGCGAGGAGGTGCGGCTTGTGCAGTTCGAGATCGTGCCCCCGGCGGACGGCGACCTGGTGGCGACGATGGTGCATCCGGCGCGGGCGCAGGCGACGGTACGGCTGCGCGGCAGCAACGCGGCATTGCGCGAACTGCGCACGGTGCATGGAGCTGACCAACTGCGGTTCGACTGGCACATCCCGGTCGGGACGCCGCCGGGCGAACTGAAGCAGTCAGTGCGTGCGCTGTTCGAGCGACAGCGGGGGTTGCATGGGCTGGCCGTGACCGAAACGGAGCCCGAATCGTTCGTGGCGCGGATCGACCGGTATATCCGGGTGGAGTTGCCGATCCGATTGCAGATCGGCTCCTACACCGTAGTGGGGGAGGCGCTGGCGACGCCGCGAACGACAAGTGTGCGCGTGCTCGAATCGGCCTGGGAGAAGGTGCCGCTGGACCAAAGACATGTACCAGTTGTGCTCGACGACTATCTGCGGGACAAACCGGAAGGGGTGGAGTTGTCCTTCGAGGCGTCGTTGACCAATCAGATTGCGGGCGCAGCGATTTCAGCGGATCCACCAAAAATAAACGTAAAACTGACCTTGCGCGGGCAAACCCGAGAAGTGACATTGGCTCCCGTCGTGATCAAGCTGGCGATCGCGGAGGACTTGCTGAGAACCTATCGACCGGAGCTGCGTGATCCGGCCGGGTGGAGGACGCAGATCGTGGTGCAGGGGCCACCCGATGTCATCGGCCGGCTTCGGCCGAACGAGGTGTTGGGGATCATCGACGTGACGAGTGCGGACGTGTCCGTCGATGGAACATATCGAACTCGGCGTCCTGTGTTCCTGCTTCCACCCGGGGTACAACTGAAAGGTGATGCACCCGAAGTCGACTTGCGCCTTGTTGCGGAAGAATAGCGCACCCGGACTGAGCGCGTCGTTGTGAAATCTCCATGAATTGCCAGCAATACCCGTTTTACTGGAACGGGTGAACGAGTATACTGCGGCGTGGCGTGGAAAGACCGCGCTGCATCGGCGCCTTGGAGAGGAAAAGCGAAGCGCCGGGTGGGCCAACGGCACGGCGGGGAAAGCGCAGGGCCGTACATCCCTTAGGTACGACGGGCCGGTCGGCAGCCGGCGCCGTCAATCACACCCGGATTCTCCAGTTCCGCCGAACATATATGGGACGTGAACCGGTAGATCGGCATCTCCCCTGATGCCAGCAACCCGATCCGGAGCAAGTCCAGGATGTTCGTTTTTCAATCGCAGTTTCCATGCGAACTCGGCGATGCGCGCAGAGGTGCAACCGTTGGAGCACGTCGCTGCAGGCGCGCGTGGGAGGGGCGGCGCGGCGCGGCGGCGGCCGGAGGGTGGATCCGCGCGGCGGTGTCGAGCGTCGCGGCGCTCTGTCTGATCGCAGGACCGGCAGCGGCGACCGAACTGGGCGAGGAGCACGTGCTGATACTCGTCAACGGCAGCAGCCCGGTGAGCGCCTATGTGGCAAAGATATACCGGGAGTATCACCCGGGCATCGAGGACAACCAGGTTCTCGTGCTGGAGGGGCTGACGGACTGTGCGTCGCCGACGGCGACGTCGGCGAGCGAGATCCTTTTCCGCAACGACTATGAGACGAGGATCGCGCAGCCGGTGCGGGAGCATCTGCTGGCGCACGACCTGGTCGATCAGATTCATGTCATCCTGACGACGTCGGGCATGCCCTACCGCATCGAGGATACGGACCAGGTGCTCAAGGGCGACGTAATTATCCCGCATGGTTCGAACGTCGATCAGGTACGGACGAGGGAACCCTCGGTCAACGCGGCAACCGTCGAGTCGGAGTTGCCGTTGCTGTGGCAGTTCGATCCGTCGACGGCGCTGCCGAGCGGCGCGCGAGCGCCGGATGAATGCCGGCTGGTCAACCCCTATAGCGGATACATCAATTCGATCACGCGGTGGGCCTACTGGCGCGACATCCTCGGCCGGCGGGCGGGGTTTGAGTGGGCGCTGCTCTGGAACATCTCTTTTGTCTGGCTGGAGGGGGAGGACGACGGGAGCGGCTGCTCAGCGCCGAACCGCACGATGTGTCCGGGGGATGTGTATCTGGTCGCGCGGCTGGATGCGCCGCGCATTGAGGGGGAGAATCCGATATTCAGCGTGCGGCAGATGCTGGAGCGTGCAGCGCGGGTGAGCGATCCGAATCACGTACGGTTCCAGGGGTACAATCCGGAGCTATCGGCGGTGGTGATTGACGACAGCCCGGGGCAGAGCAATCTGGACAACAGCTATCTGCCGAATTTCCCGAAGCAGTGGAACTTCGGCGAGGGCACCGAACCGCTGCACGAGCTGCACAAGGACGATTTCCCGGTACCACCGTCGAGCACGTGCCCGACCTTGAGCACGCGCGACGACAACCGGGAACTGGTGAGGAAGCTGACCGGTGAGACGCCGATGGCGGGCGTGATTAATACGTGGACGTCGAGCTTCGGGCTGGGGGCGCGGGTGTACTTCGATGCTCGGACGGGGCTGGCGATGAACCAGTCGCACCTGGCGGAGGGCGATCGGGTGATTGCGTTCACGACGTTTGGGAAGAACGCCGATCACTGGCAGTCGAAGTTCTATCTGCTGGCAGGAGGGCCGGGCGGCGGGCCGATGTACAAAGTCGCTCCCGGGGCCGTATTCACCTCGCTGGAGAGTTTCAACGCGGTGACGATGTTCAGCAATCCGAACACAAACCAGGCGAAGATTGTCGACTGGATCGCCATCGGGGGATCGGGCGCGGTCGGGCACGGGTTCGAGCCGCTGTGGCGGGCGCTGGTCGACACCGAATTTCTGTTCACCAACCTGCTGCGCGACGACGACATGGACGGGATCGGCGACCTGACGTTTGTCGAGGCGGCCTCGACCGGGCTGCCCTATCTGAGCTGGGCGGAGGTGATCCTGGGCGACCCGCTGATGCGGCTGCGGCTGGGGCCGGCCGGGACGGTCGAAGTGAACGAAGCGGGCGACGTCAACTGTGACGGGATCGTCAACGGGGATGATGCGCCGATCATGTGGGCAAGCTGGGGCGCG
>CAZNDQ010000135.1:0-9123 GCA_964571825.1 uncultured Planctomycetales bacterium
AGATTGGAAGAGGAAGTGACGGAGTAACGAAGTGACGAAGTGACGAAGTCGTGGAGTCGGCTTTGCGCGCCGACATTGCGTGTGCGCAGGCGCGGGGAGAGTGAGAGCGCGGAGTACCGCGAGGGAAGAGTTCAACCACAGAGCACACGGAGAGAAAACGGAGGGCACGGAGAAGAAAGAGAAGAGTTCTTAGCCGCAGATTGCGCAGGTTTCGCAGATTGGAAGAGGAAGTGACGGAGTAACGAAGTGACGCAGTGACGAAGTCGTGGAGTCGGCTTTGCGCGCCGACGTGGACGGTGAGAGGTGGCACGAGGGAGCGGGCAGGTGATCAACGGGTGGTTGGTGTTCATCGGGTCGCGCAGCATTGTTCGCAGGCCCCTGAAATGCGACGCGAGTACCACGGCACCCCCGACATGCAACGCGACCGTGTCGCAAGGGATGCTACGCATCGGTTACATGTCGAGGGCAGGGGAGCCTCTGCGCGGCCGTCGCTCTTCAAGGGCAAGCGGGAGAGGCCGTTGTATGCGTAAGCTTCGCCGAAGACGCCGTGGACCAGGTCGCGGGCCGTGGTGCGGTTGCTGTCCGAGTCATCGTTTCTTTTTGCGGCTTTGCCGTCTCTTTCGTTCGCCAGGCCATTGAGACGGCGGAACAAACCGCGGCTTTGTGTCACAGAATTCGGGGCCAAGGTCTACAATCTTGACCGAGCGCGCGATGAGCATCAATCCGCTTGGAGCGCCAAGTATTCCCTCGTAAACCCCCTTCAAATCACTTGCATAGAACTCGAAATGGTACAGCGACGGCTCGCGTACTAGGTGACCTTCCTCGTCGGTCGGATACGCATCCGGGTCGGCGTTGACAAGCGCACCTCTCCATCGCTCGGTCAAGTCGTTCTCGACTACGCGAACATCCTCGACCCACATGCTCCGGGGTAGGCCCGTCTTGATGACGGAGACCTCGTAGCTGCAATGCAATACACCGTCAAACTCGAAGAGCACAAAGGTCCTTGACGGCTGGTAGTCTGTGCAATACAGCACGACGCGAGCGGTTCCGAACCCTAGCGCGGATTGGTCCGAAATCAGCCAGCTATCATGAAAGTAGCCAGCTTGATGCGCCTTTTCAAACTGGGCATATCGAATCGGTGACGGGTACCGTGTCGGCGTCGGAATGATTGGCGCGAGCGGCGCGCCGTGAGCCCCCGGTCTATGCTTTTTGTCTCCGGGAATCCGCATTACGATTGTCTGTTTCGGTCTTCGCACTTCCAATACACTCGCATGGGTTATCAGATCGTACCGTTGCGACCTGCTCACGGCTTCGCCGGCCATCAATTCGGACAGTTTTGACCACCGGGTTGGTTGCCACCTCCGCCCGGCGAGCCTGGGTGCGGATTCCCGTCTGGGCGCGGAGTGCCATCGTCCGGGCGTGGTGTACCCGGCTCTTGCGGGTCTCCCTCGGGTGCCGGATTGGGCGGCGTGGGCGCGCTGATGCTGTCGCTGCGCCCAAGGCGGTAGTATGCTCTGTTCCAAGACATGGCGGCGTTCCCGAGGCCCCGTTCCACGAGGATCATGGCGATCTCATCTGCGATTCGGTCAGCATTCTTCCAATCTCCATTCTCGAGACTCTCAATGAGCTTGCCGTACTGTCCACTGTCTGCTACTGCATTTGCCGCTTCACCCATCTCGGCCATCAGGCCGGCAAGTGCGGCTGCGCCGGCACTGGCAGTGCTGGTGAACCCTTCACCCATTGCACCTCCCTTGGGTTTGGGCTTGGCGTTGCGCCGGCGCGCCCAGTTGTTGGCAGGATCAGGTTTTCGTTTTCCTCTACTTGGAAGTCGGTGCAGCTTGGTGGCGTCATCACCACTATCGAACTTGATGTGCCAGTGATTTCCGTCGTGATGGGCTGGATGCCATTGGACCGTAAATTTTTCGCCTGGGTATCGGTACACGTACTTGTATGCTGGATTATCTTTCGGTGAGCCTTCCCACGGCACTTTTTTCCGCGTAAACCCGCGATCACGTAGCCATTTGTGGCCGGTGTCGAGTGACGTGTTGCGAATCGCGCGGTCGATGGTCTTCGTCGGCGGCGACTTTCCAGTGTCCTTACTTCCCGGTCCGGCGTATGAGATGTCGCCGTCGGCGAGGCCGGCGAGGAGATCGCCAAGACTGATCCCGGCCATGCCGTAGGGGTCGAGGAGGCCGATGGGGTCGGAGGAGACGTACGCGAGAAGATTGCTGCCGTCGCCGTACTCGAACTTGTCGCGCTGCAACCACCTGCCCAGATCAGGCGAGTATGCTCGCGACGGCGTTTCAAACAGCCCAGCGGCGGAGAAGCGGTGGGCGGTGAAGCCGAAGGGGTTGCCGAGGTAGGAGGGGGAGAGGGGGCTCGGGCGCGGGTCGTTGTCGGATTCGGTCCAGGCGGTGTCGGTCCAGATGCGGTCGGGGGCGCCGGTGATCTCACCGAGCCAGAGGTAGGCACGGCCGTAGGGGTCGTAGCGGTAGGACTCGGCTACGGTGCCGGAGTCGTCGAGGAGGGCGACGACGCAGTTTCGTTCGTCGCGGAGATAGTGGAAGGGCTCGGCCGTGCCGGCCGGTTCGGTGCCCGCGTCGGTGTAGTCGATCTCCAGGAATTGCGGATTGCGGAATGCGGATTGCGGAATGCCGGTGATCGGGCGTCGGGGAGCGGTCGTGAGTTTGGTGATCTGCGAAGCGGGAAATTGTGGCCGCGAAGATTGCGGGTTGGCGCTTCGTCTGGCCGTCGTAGACGTAGCGGAAGGTGCGCTCATCCTGCTCTCCGGGCTGGGTCGTACGGCGGATGACCCGGCCGAGGACATCATACTCGATGTCGAGCTGCCCGGCCGCGCCGCCGCAGGTCTGGGCGTCGATGCGGCAGACGCGCGTCAGGCGGCACTGGGGATGTGGGATGTTCGATGTCGGATGTGGGATGTGAGGATTGCGGAACGGGAGCGGGGGCTCGTTGTGCGGGCCGCTGAGGAAGGCGTGATGGTGTCCAACTCCCGCGGCTGCATGTAGCGCAGGCGCGAGAGGCCGTCGCACTCGTACGGTTTGCCGAAAACGCCGCTTGCCAGGTCGCGCGCGGACGTGCGGTTGCCATCGGCGTCGGAGCGGGATTCGTGGTCGTAGGCAATCCAGTGGTTCAGACGCATTGGCCTGTCCAGATCGAATGTTGCAAGGGTGATCGTGCCGTCATTGCTTTTCTCGTCAGTTTGTCCGGTCAGTTCCTTTCTTGTTGATGCCCGAGTTTGGCGAGCGAGTCTTGTGCTTCCCGTTTGGTGGCGCCGGAGTCGGTCGCGGCGATTCGGCGTAGCTTTTCCAGGGCCCGGTCGCGTAGGGATTGGTCGGCCGCGTCCTTGGCGAGATGCTCCAGCACATGGGGAAGAAACTGCCGTGGCATGTCGGAAGAGAGCTTGTAGAGACGATCAACTACCTTGAAGGCCCGTTCATCACAATAGGAGTCTCCCAAGATTTCGCTCAAGTTGAACACGTTCATCCAGTGTTGAAAGCGCGTGTACGCTTCCTCGATGGCCGGAAGCAGCCGATGGCGTTGATCCTCGGTGACCATGTCCCAGTCACTTGTCAGGATTGTCAAGACCTTCCACGCATCCTCATTGGCCAGGAACACAGGATCCTGCATTGTTGTGACAATCAGGTTGAACAGCGCATCAGGAAACGTGCTAATCCCCGCCTCGCAACAGACCATCATAAAGTAGAAGGCGCAGTCGGAGAGTGCATCCTGATCTCCCCCGGCAGCGCGGACGACCAGGTCCAGCAACCCCTCAAGAGTGTGTTCTTCTGAATCGTGATCCGATGACATTCCCGGCCTCGTCATTATCGATAGATTGGGGAGTCTGGCTTATGACAGTGTACGCAGCGCGTCGGCGGCTGTGGAAAGCCTGGGCCGGTGCCGGGGGGAAACACTGGACCTCTAGGCATCGGACCGGGATTTCCCGGGCTTGGGCTCGGCTGTGGAACCGGTGTGGGCTGCGGCATCGGAACCGGGAAGCTCGGCCATCGCCCGCCGCAACGGTCCCTGTATTGCTTCTTCGCCCGATTCAGGTTATCTAGCGCCTCCCGGAGCTTGGAGCGGTGTCCACGAATACTCAGACTCGGACACTGACCGTCGTTCTCATGCGTTTCGGGAAGTCTCTCCTCTTCCGGTACATTCTTGTTCATCCCTTTTTCCTTCAAATCTTCGATGCGACGATTGACTTCCTTCTGTAAGTTGTTGATCTTCCTCGCCAGCGCGCGGCAAAGCTCCAGATTGACGGGGTCAACGTGGTCAAAATCGTAGCCGCCGGGGAGGGCAGCAAGACCGAGGGGATCCAGCCAGCGAAGCGGGTTACCCAAGACATATGCAAGCAGGTTTGGGCCATCGGCATACTCAAGCGGATCGCGTTGGAGCCAGCGGCCGAGGTCGGGGGCGTAGGCGCGGAAGGGGGTTTCGAAGAGCCCAGCCGCGGAGAAGCGGTGGCCGGTGAAGCCGAAGGGGTTGCCGAGGTAGGAGGGCGAGAGCGGGTTGGGGCGCGGGTCGTTGTCGGACTCGGTCCAGGCGGTGTCGGTCCAGATGCGGTCCGGCGCGCCGTCCGCCTCGCCGAGCCAGAGGTAGGTCCGGCCGTAGGGGTCGTAGCGGTAGGACTCGGCCACGGTGCCGAACTCGTCGACGAGGGCGATGACGCAGTTTCGTTCGTCGCGGAGGTAGAAGAAGGGCTCGGCCGTGCCGGCCGGTTCGGCGCCCGCGTCCGTGTAGTCAATCATGGTCACGGGTTCGATGTGGCTCCCGGCGTAGACGAACTCGCGGAGGAGGCCGGGCGCGCCGCCGGCGCCGATGCCGTCCTCCCACTCCTGGATGACGGCGTAGGAGAGGCCGTCGTAGACGTAGCGGAAGGTGCGCTCATCCTGCTCTCCGGGCTGGGACGTACGGCGGATGACCCGGCCGAGGACATCATACTCGATTTCCAGCTCGCCGGCCGCGCCGCCGCAGGTCTGGCCGTCGATGCGGCAGACGCGGGCGAGGCGGTTCTCCTCGTCATACTCGTAGCGGTGGGCGTCGTCGTCGGTGAGGTTGCCGCGGGGGTCGTAGGCGGTGGCGAAGGACTGGGGACTCCCCGAGCCGCCGCCGGGGAATCGGGGCACGACCCCGTTCCCCGTTCACTGGTGGGGACTGTCGGAACAACTAGCGCGGCGCCAATTGAGCGCGCTCGAGGCGTTCGAGGCGGGCGGCGAGGTCGGCGAGCTGCGCGTCCTTTTCGCGGAGTTGGGCGTGGAGTTCCTGAATGGCGGCGGCGGAGTAGATGGTCAGCGGATACGTGTCCACCTGGAGCACAGCCTCGCCGTTGGGGAGCGTGTCACCGCCGGGTTTGACATGATCGGGGAAGATTTCAGCGAACTCCTGAGCGAGGACGTTGAGATAGCGACGATCTTCAATGGTCGGATGATCGCGGAGATACTCATCTGTATAGCGAAAGTTGACGAGGCGGACCTTTTCGAGGGTATCGAGTGCGCCGGCGACGGATTTGACGTCGGTCTTGATGCGGGCGTCGGAGTTGGCGAGCCATGAGCCGGAGGTCGTCTTAGAGGCGTTGCCCTCGACTTCGAGGCGGTTGGCGGCGGGGCTGCGGCCGACACCGAGCCGTCCATCAGAGCTGGTGTCGGAAATCGTGACGTGACCTCCCTGGATATTCAGCCGGAGCGTAAACGTTCCACCGTTCTGTCGCGCCATGATTTCGTTGTTGTCAATTGCAATATTCGAGCCAGCGGAGCCGATCTGGAGGTATCCGCCGCCAGCGGGTTCAACATCGGTTCCGCCTTCGATCTGGACCTTGACGCTGGGCTCGGTCGTGCCGATGCCGAGATTGCCGCCGTTGGTGATGGCCATGCGGTTGACGAAGTTGGTGTAGAAATCGAGGCCGTTGAGGTTCCCTCCGGCGGTTCGTTTGGAGGCGACGCCTTCGCCGCTGCCAGCACCGAAGGTGAGTGCGCTCGTGAGACTGCCGGAGTTGGCGTTGGCGTTGTCAACGACGATGCCGCCGTTGGCGGTGGCGGAGCCGTTGTTGTGGATGCGGTAAACGAGGTTTGAGCCGCCGGGTCCGCTGAAGCCGCGGAGCAGGTCTCCGGTGCCGGGGTTGGCGAGGACGGTATTGGCGTCGGAGCTGTTGGTCGTGCAATAGAGGCCTATGCCAGCCGCGTGAGTGTTGTCGGCGCGCAGTGCCGCGCCAGTGAGGCCAGTCGCGGCCGCGGTAGCGCGAAGAGCCCAACCGGTAGGCGCGGAGACGTCGAGGCGTGCGCCCGGGGCGCTCGTGCCGATGCCGAGATTGCCGCCGTGGAGTTGAAAGAAGCTGTCGGTGCCGTCGACGCCAATGGAGGCGCTGTTTTGCGAGGTGTTGTTGCCGCGGAGGAAATGGACGGCTTTCTGTCCTGTGGTGTTGGTTTCGCGGAAGAAGCGCACGAAGGCGTTGGAAACACCGTCGAGCGGACGAGGATTGACGTCGACGAGGACTTCCGGGCCGGAAGCTCCAGCCTTTTCGATTTTCATCTGCGTGGGTGCGACGTCGAGCAGTACCGAGTAGCTGGCGGGGTCGTCATCGTCCTGGAGCCGCAGAGAGGGCTGGTTGGCCGCGAGGTGGAGATTGGCGGCGGGTGCGGCGGTGCCGATGCCGACGCCACCGGCGGCGCTGACAAGGAACTGGTTGGGCGCGGTGGAGGCTAGCGGAAGGGAGCCGTCAGACCAGACGAAGGCGCCGTCGTGGAGGGCCTGCGCGGACTGTCCGGCGGCAAAGCTGCCGGTGCCCAACGCGCGATTGGACAGTCCGCCGGCTACGGTGCTGTATGCACCGTTGGCCCAATTGTCCTCACCGCCGGCGACGGTGGAGAGATTTCCTCCGGCAATGTTCTGGGTTCCGCCGCCGACCGTGGCGATATACCCCGCACCGTTGTTCGTGCCACCGGCGATTGTTGCCGCGCCTCCCGAGGCGAAGTTGGATACGCCGCCACCGACGGTTGAGTTTACGAGCGCCGTATTTCCCTCCCCACCGGCGACGGTGCTGTTGTCACCGGTGGCGCTGTTTGAACTGCCGCCAGCGATGTTGGAATGGACACCCGAGGCGAGGTTACCCAAACCCCCGGCGATGGTGCTGTGCGCGCCGGTGGCCTGGTTGGCTTCACCGCCGGAGACGGTGGCGTAGGGTCTGTCGGAATTGGTACCGGCATTGTCGCCGGCGAGGTTGTTTCCGCCGCCGCCGATGGCGCCGTAGGAATCGGTGACGCGGTTGCGCGTGCCGAAGACGTCGGCGGTGTTGCTGGGTCCGCCGCCGGCGATGGTGCCGTACTGGGCGCTGACGTTGTTGCTGCGTCCGCCGCCGACGCTCGCGTGCGCCTGGCTGGTGGTGTTGGCCTGCCCGCCGGCGACGGTGGTGTAGTTGCTGGTGGCGCTATTGCCGAGGCCGCCGCCGACGGTGGCGTAGCGGGCGTCGGTGACGTTGGCGTTGTTGGTGCCGGCGCGATTGTTGGCGCCACCGCTGACGGTGCCGAAGTTGTCGGTGACGGCGTTGGTGGAGCCGGCGTCGCCGCCGCCGGAGATGGTGCCGCCGAAGACGCCGTCGGTAACGGCGTTGTCTTCGCGGCCGGCGATGACGTTGGGGCTCGTGGCGTTCTGCTGCGTGTAGAGGCCGGGGAGAGCGAGGGCGTGCGGCGCGGGAGTCAGTTCCTGGCGCGGGTCGAGCGGAGTGAGGGGTCCGCCCTCGGGTCCGACGGAGATCTGGAGCCAGCGGGCGGTGCCGTTGAAGGCGGCGGGGCCGAAGTCGAGGGGGACGGTGAAGAGGCCGTCGGTGATCGGTTCACTGGGGAAGGAGAGCGGGCCGGCGATGAGGTTGCCGGCGACGGGGTCGTCCCAGAGGGAGAATTCGAGGTCGACGGGGGTCTGCACGGGCGCGCCGGCGTCGAGGAGTTCGCCCTGATAGGTGAAGGCGGTGCCCATGAGGAAAGCGGCGCGGGCGGGGACGGCGGCGAGTGCGGTGATGACGGCAAGGCAGAGTGTGGCGCAACGGATCATGTGACGGCTCCTCGAATGAGTTGATGAACCCGGGGCAGGGGTCTGCCCGCAAGTAACAGTCCGTTTGGCGGCGGGCGTCCGCAGAAAAAAAAACGCCCCGCGTGGGCGGGGCGTGGAGAGGATGGGGCGAAGGTCGGCAGCGGCCGCGCGGGTGGGCGTGGTGAGCGCGTCCCGTCGCGGCCGGCTGCGGGCCAGATCATGGACAATTCGGCGGCAGGTTGGCCGAGGACAAGCCGAAGAGTCCGGCGAAGATGGCGAAGTCGTTCAAATCAACCTGCGTATCTCCATTGAGGTTGGCACATTCACAGGCGGCCGAGGAACTCGGATCGAGTCCGAAGCAACTGGCGAACTCGGCGAAGTCGTTGAGATCGACGGGCCCGCCGGAGCCGTTGAGGTCGCCGCAGGTGAAGGGGCAGCCGGCCTGCGGCTGGGCGGCGGCGGGGCTGAACTCGGTGTTGTGATCGACGACGGCCCAGACGTATCCGGCACGGACGCCGGCGTCGGTGTGGAAGAAGAGGCCGTAGTCGCCGAGGAGTTCGCGCGGCAGGTCGGGCGTCATGGCGGGGGCGCTGATGTCCTCGAAGCGCATGGTGGTGCCGGAGGTGTTGCCGGCGACGGCGAGTTCCCAGAGGACGGCGACGGCGTTGTAGTAGCGCAGGTCAACGGTAGCGAGGTCGGCGGGGTCGGCAGAGAGGCCGGCGGCGATGAGATCGGCCTCGGTGAAGGGGATGGAGAGGGACATCGTGAAGCTGCCGTCGGGCAGGTCGGAGTCGATCTCGAGGGCGCTGCCGAAGAGGGCGAAGACGCCGGTGGGGGGATTGGCGGCGGCGGGTGCGAGGGTGACGGTGACCTGGCCGGGCCCGCCGCTGTTGTTGGTGAAGGCGATGATGGGGAGGTCGAGGCGGTCGGAGGAGTCGCCCATCGGCGTGATGATGACGGTCTGGCCGTCGGCGACGGTGTGGACCTCGGTGTCGTCGCAGGCGTCGCCGATGGCGTCGCCGTCGGCGTCGGCCTGGTTGGGGTTGGAAACGTCGATGCAATTATCGCAGTCGTCGATGATGG
>CAZNDQ010000136.1:0-9036 GCA_964571825.1 uncultured Planctomycetales bacterium
GGAGGATGCGGAGGGGTTTTGGGAGGCGTTGCGGCGGACGCGCGAGCGTCTGGCGAGCGCGCGCCCGACGGCGGTCAATCTCGTCTGGGGGCTGAATCGTATGGAAGCGGCCGCACGCCGGCTGAAGGAGCGGCCGGTGCGGGACATCCAGGAGGCGCTGCTCGAGGAGGCGCGGGCCATCCGCGACGAGGATGCGGCGATGTGCCGGCGGATCGGAGAGCATGGGCAGCACCTGATCCGCGACGGGATGGGCGTCCTGACGCACTGTAACGCGGGCGGGCTGGCCACAGCAGAGTATGGGACAGCGCTGGCGGTGCTCTATGCCGCCCATGAGCGCGGGCGTCGCTTCCGGGTTTATGCCGACGAGACCCGGCCGTTACTCCAGGGTTCGCGGCTGACCGCGTGGGAGCTTTCTCGGGCGGGGATCGAAACGACGGTCATCTGCGACAACATGGCGGCCCAGGTCATGCGCGAGGGGCGGGTGCAGCTCGTCATCACCGGGGCGGACCGGATCGCGGCCAACGGGGATGCGGCGAACAAGATCGGCACGTACGGGCTGGCGGTGTTGGCGCGGGCACACGGGATTCCGTTCTACGTGGCGGCGCCTCAGTCCACGTTCGACCTGAGTCTGGCTTCCGGAGAGGGGATTCCGATCGAGGAACGGGGTGCGGATGAGGTACGGCACGGCTTCGGGCGTCAAACCGCACCTCTGGAGGTTGAGGTCTACAATCCGGCGTTTGATGTCAGTCCTGCTTCATTTTTGTCAGGGATTGTGACGGATCGAGGGGTTATCGCCCCTGTGAGCGCCCAAAATATCCGGGAAAATTTTGGGCTTTAAGCTTGCGTCCGACCGAAAAGGTATTAGACTTTCGCCCCGAGATTGGAAGCGCGGCCAATCGCAGGCGACCTCAACCTGGTGTTCCGTAGTCGCAAACAGCCGCTTTGGAACCGGAAACGCCCCGTTCTAGGCAGAGAAATTTCGGCGAAAGCAGAGATCCGACTTGGAGTCGGTCATCGTCAACAGACCTCCTGGTGGAGGCAGACTCGTTTCCTTGTGTAAAGGAGGCTCAGAATGTCCAAAATGAGCAGGATCAAGGCTGGGTTGCTGGTTGGGCTTGTTCTCCCGACCATCGCACTGTCCAGCTGCATCAATGACCTGTTGCAGGACGTGATCGTCGGCGTGCTGTTCGACTAGTACGGGTGTGGACGCACCTGAACGCGGGCCTGGGGCCCGTCAACCGACGAGAAGGCAGAGCAGATTGGGCCGGGAATCCGGCTCGGTTTCAACAAGAGTTGTCGAGGAGAATACCTAATGAGTAAGTTTTTCCGCTCGAAGTGGGCCCTGCTGGCGGCCGGGTCGACCCTGATGGCCCTGCAGCTTGGCCAGTGCATTGGCGACTTCATTGAAGACGCCATCGTTTTCCGCTGGGTGAACTAGGTCCTGCTTCAGGCGGCCTTTCGGGGCCGTCTTGAGCGGCCTGAATGAGAATGCGAGGTTCCGCTGCGGGGCTCGCGCCCCGACTTGTGGACAAACTGACAGCAAACTCGAAGGAGTTTCAAATGATCAAGCGTGGCAAGATGTGGGCCCTGACGGCCGGTCTGCTGAGTGGCGCGGCGCTGTTCCAGGGCTGCAGTGGCTTCTGGGGCGGGTTCTTCCGCCGTGGCTTCGTGGACAATGTCTGGTGGGATGTGGCCACCGACATCCTGAACGAAGAGCTGTTCGGCTAGTTCTCGCGGGCGTACCGGGCGGGGTAGCCGGAGTACCGGGCCTGGCAAGCCATTGCCGGGGCGAGGGTGCCGGAATCCCGGGCGGTGTGGCGACGGGAAGTCCGCCGAGTCCGTGAGGAATCGGCGGAAGCGAACTCGAAGATGGTCGACATGAGAATCAGTGCGCCGGGGCCAGTCGCCGGCGACTTTCCGCGATTCCGGTCGCGGTGGCACGGACTCAGACCTTTACGGAGGTTCATCTAATGTCTCGATTGATGAAGGTTTTCGGCATTGCCGCTATGTCGTCGGTGTATCTGATGCAGGCTCCCTGCACCACGTACAACGGCGTTTCGATCATCCCGAACGTCGGTCTCGGTTTTTCCGTGGCTGACCTGACCGGTGGCCTGCTGTAGGGCGACCGTGGGATGTGGGCGTGGCGTGACCCGGTGACGGGTCGGCGTTGCGTCCAGCCGGGGTGTCGGCCGAAGAGGGACCCGGCGGAAGTTGCGCTGTCGGCGCTGGTCGATTGACGAGCGGCGACGGGCGATCGAATCCGCGGGAGTAGGCTTGGACACGGCGTGCTTGCACGAATCCCGTTGACTGCCGCAGGAATGCAGGCGGCATGAGCAAGAGACGGCTTCTCAGAGAGCCGGCATCTTGCGGCACGGGCGAGAACAAAACGTTTGGAACCGGCACAGGGTCAGGGAGGCCGTCCCGGCTGACCTGAACCGCGGACGCGGGCTGTTGTGCAGGGCGACCTACAGCCGACTGCAACATCTGGCACGACAACCGCGGACGGCAGTATTGAGAAGCAAATGCCACCAGGCATTCCGCGAACGGCCCGAGTCATTGCGGCTCCGGGCCGTTTCTCATTTTCCGGGGACGGGAGACGCGGCTGATGCGTTCGTCCAGATCGCTGGCGCGGGCTGAGATTCTCTTCTGCGGGGAGGCATATCATTTGGCAGGTCAGGGCGCGAGTGGGGAGGACAGTGTCGCGCGCGGCGCGGCCGGGCACGAATCGCGGCAGGATCAGGAGAGTGTTGCAGGGACAGTTGGCCTGCCGTATAGTGCGTTGCCCGACCGGATGGGACACGCAAGGCAGCGGGGACCGGCGCAGGGAACAGGCGGAGGTTGACATGCGAATGGCAGCGGCGCGCAAGTGGGCCCTTGTCGGATTGCTGTGTCTGGCCGGCGGGGTCGTGAACCAGGGCTGTCTGGTGCTGGGTGCGACGCAGACGGTGGGTGCATTCGACTTCTGCTCGGTGCTGAACTGCCAGGGTTCGATCTTCGGCTTCCAACTCTGTGGCAGCCCGAACACGCCAACGGATGATGTGCTGGCCGATTGCCGCAACTTTATCACCGATGACGAGAATCCATAAGGGAATCAGGGCAACAGACAGCGTGACGCTGGGCGCGAACTGAATGCTGGAGAGGCGACCATGAGCGGGCTGAGACGATTGCGACTGGGGATGCTGGGCGGGTTGCTGGCCGGCGGTTGCGTCTTTCAGCTTGGTACGTGCGCCCGGTCGTTCGCGCAGGTGAATCCCTGCGGGACGATCCTGTCGGTCGCGGTGTGCGACCCGATCGTCTACGAGCAGGTGTTCGGCGATTTCTGGGATGTGGACGGTTTCCCCGACCCGACGTGCATTGTGCCCGGGGAATGCGACGCGGACGAGAATCCGTAGGCGCGTCGGCCCGGGCGAATTACCCCGCAACAACTCTACAACTCCACGGGATATCCGTTCGACCGGATGCGGCGCTGACCTGGCGTGCGGCGGCTTCGTGCGCCTGCGCACCGCTGACTGCACCGCGGTGCGACCGTCGTTCGGCGGCCATCAGTTTGTCCGTTGCGTGGCGCCGGTTATGATGCGGGCGCGGCGGCGCGGTCGCCGCCGTGCGAACGGATCGTGCGTTCCCGGCTGGAATCAGGATGGCGGACATGAAGTTGATTCGGCATTGGAAGTGGGTTGTGCTGCCGCTGCTGGCAGGGGGTGTGTGCGTTCAGGGCGGCTGTATTCTGGGCATTGCGGCGGGGATGATCGGGATCGTGCAGGGGAACCAGGCGCTGGCGCCATTCTTCGACAGTCTGGGATACTGACGCGGGCGATTGGCTGCGCGTTGATCATCGACGTGCAGAATCGGCGAACAGCGCGATGCTGTTCATCGTTGAGAATCGGGCATGAGGGATACGGTATGAGGAGCAAGTGGTGGTGGTTGGTGGCGGGTTCGTGCCTGTTGCAGTGGACGAACTGCGCCGGCCTGGGTGTGGAGACGGCGTGGCGGGTGGTGTTTGACCTGGTGTTTCTGCCGATCAACCAGGCGATCGTGACGTTTCTCTGAGACGAGCGGGCCGGTCCGGCGGCGCGGAACGGGGATGATCGAACTCGGCGTGAATATCGATCACGTGGCGACGGTGCGTCAGGCGCGTCGTGCCGACGAGCCGGACCCGGTGTGGGCGGCAGCGGAGGCGGAGCTGGGGGGAGCGGACGGCATCACGTTTCACCTGCGCGAAGACCGGCGGCACATTCAGGATCGGGATGCGTGCGTGCTGCGGGAGACGGTCGCCTGCAAGCTGAACATGGAAATGGCGGCGGCGGCGGCGATCGTGCGGATCGCGCTGGAGCTGCGCCCGGAGCAGTGCACGCTGGTGCCGGAGCGGCGGGAGGAGCTGACGACTGAGGGGGGACTGGACGTCGTCCGGTTCGCGCGTCGCCTGCGGCCGGTGGTGCGGCGGCTCGGGTCGCGGGGGATCTTCACTTGCGCTTTCATCGAGCCGATCCGCGAGCAGATTGAGGCCGCGGCGCGGTGTGGATTCGGCGGTATAGAATTGTGGACGGGCGGATACGCGCACGCCAGAACTGAACAGCAGCGTGCCGCGGCGCTGTCGGCGCTGCAGGCGGGCATCGACGCGGGGCTCGAAGCGGGGCTGCGGGTGCACGGCGGACACGGGCTGACGTATCGGAACATCGGGCCGGTGGCGGGGCTGGACGGCTTTGCGGAGTTCAATATCGGACATTCGATCGTCTCGCGGGCGATGTTCGTTGGGATGCGCGAGGCGGTGTCGGAGATGAAGCGGCTGATCGGCGAGTTTGCGCGGGAAAGGAACGTGCGATGAAGACAGGCGTGCTGCGGGGGGCGACAGCGTTGCTGCTGCTGCTGGCGGGGGTCGGTCCGGCGTGGGGCGGTTTCGCGCTGCAGGATTCGGATACGGTGGTGTTTCTCGGCGATGGGCTGGTGGGCCAGGCGCAGATCCCGGTGTTTGTCGAGACATTCGTGCGTGCGCGGTATCCGCAGTGCAAGGCGCGCTTCGTGTCGCTGGGGCGTGCCGGGGAGACGGCCGCTTCGCTGCGCGAGCACGTCGGGGAGACGGTCGGCGCGATGCAGCCCAAGGCGACGGTCGCCGTGGTGTGTCTGGGATTGTTCGAGACGTCGCTCAATGCACTGAGTGAGGAAGCGCGAGGAGCATTCGCCCAGGACTATGAAGCTGTCGTGGGTGCGCTGCAGAGCGCGGGGCTGAAGGTGGTGGTGATGACGCCGCCGTCGGTGGAAGAGCAGCGGAACAACCGGCTGCGGGAGTTGTCCTTCAATGAGCAGGTAATCGGGAAGCTGGCGGAGGAGATTCGCGGTGTGGCAGAGCGGAGCGGTGCGTCGCTGGTGGACTGGTACGAAGTATCGATCGAGGACCGGGCGCGGCGGACGGCGCAGGATCCGCGGTTCGGGTTTTCGCGCGACGGGCTGCGTCCGCTGAGCGAGGGGGAGGCTCTGTCGGCGACGCTGCTGCTGGAGCAGTGGGGCGCGGAGCCGATCCAGGCGCAGGTGGCGTTGAACTGGGAGAGCGGCGAGGCGTCGTCGGATCCGCCGGGGGTGACGGCGGAGCGCGTGAGCGGGCGGGAGATGAGGTTGAGGTTCAGTGATTTTCCGTTGCCGTGGGTGCTGACGGCGGGCCGCGGCGAGAAGCAGTCGGCGGACTGGTATGCGCATCGGCTGGCGCGGATCGAACTGAAGGTCCAGAAGCTGACGTCGCCGGGGCTGGTGCTGGAGATGAACGGGCGACCAGTGCCGGTGGTACGGCAGCAGCTCGAAGCGGGGTTTGATCTGTCGTCGGCCGAACTGTTTCAGGAGGCGCCGGCGTCGCAGAAGCTGATGCAGCTCATTGACACGCGGAACAAGCTGCTGCTGACAAAGCAGGAGAAGGCGGCGTCGGAGCGGCCGACGGAACCGGAGCTGGTGCCGGCGTTCGAGGCGCTGCTGCACGCCTATGACCTGTATTACTCAGGGTATGCGACGCTGGTCGAACGGTGTCCGCGGACGCTGGGCGGGGAGCTGACGCTCAAGACGCTGGACAGCACGCTGCAGTCGCCGGGGGGGGCGGGCGCCCAGGAGCGCTCGGAGGACCGGACGCTGGCGCCGGTGGAACCGGAGCGGAAGCGGCTGGAGCGGAACGCGGAGGAGCGGCGCAAGAGAGTGACGCCCGTGCAGCGGGACGACGGATAGGCGGTTGCGGTGCGATGGCGAACCGAGGGCCGGGGGCGCGAGGAAGGACCATGCTCGACGGAACGTACGTGGCGATCGTGACGCCGATGCGCAGTGGTGCGGTGGATCGGGCGGCGCTGGCGGCGCTGCTGGAGCGGCTGATTGAGGCGGGTGTGGACGGCGTGGTGCCGTGCGGGACGACGGGGGAGTCGCCGACGTTGAGCGAGGCGGAGCAGCGACAACTGATCGAGGACACTATCTCGACGGTGAGCGGGCGCGTGCGGGTGATCGCAGGGACGGGGAGCAACTGTACGGCGCACGCGGTGGAAATGACGCGGTTCGCGGCGTCGGCGGGTGCGGACGGCGCGCTGCTGATCGCGCCGTATTACAACAAGCCGACGCAGGAGGGGATGTATCGGCACTTTGCGGAGATCGCGTCGGCGGTGGCGCTGCCGCTCGTGCTGTACAACGCACCGGGCCGGTGCGGGGTGGAAATCAGCGCGGCGACGATTGTCCGGCTGCACCGCGACTTTGCGCATATCGCGGCGGTCAAACACGCGACGGGGTCGGCGGACGGGGCGAGCCTGCTGATGACGCAGAGCGACATCACGGTGCTGTCGGGCGACGACTCGATGACGCTGCCGCTGCTGGCGCTCGGGGCGAAAGGCGTGATCAGCGTGATTGCGAACATTTTGCCGCGGGAGATGGGGGAGCTGGTGCGGTCGGCGCGGCGCGGCGAGCTGGAGCGTGCGCGCGAACTGCACCTGCGGCTGTTCCCGCTGGCGCATGCACTGCTGGCGCTGGAGACGAATCCGATCCCGATCAAGACGGCGATGTCGATGGTGGGGCTGTGCAGCGACGAGATGCGGCTGCCGCTGTGCGCAATGGGGGAGGCAAACCGTGATCGGCTGCGCGACCTGGTGCAGCCGTGGGTGGGGGCGATCCGCGGTGCGTCCGCCGCGGCGCTTTCCGGCCGGGCTTAGAACGCGGTGCGCCCGGCACAGCGCGCGGCACACGGAAGCGGGGCGGTGCGTCCAGTCGATCGTGACGGCCGAGCGCAGCGTGTTTCATTTCCGTTTTTCGTTGACCCGCGCCGAGGCGCCAGATAGGCTGTGAACATGGACGGAGCGACGGCGCCGAGCGCGCATCGACCGCTGAGTCTGCTGGACAAGTCGCGGCTGGGGGCGGCGTGCGCGGCGGCGGCGGGGCTGTTCCTGGCGCTGGGGCCGATGGTACTGCGCGGGGGCGACGGCGACGCGGCGCTGAGCCTGTTGACGGTGCGACAGCCGGCGGCGGCGTTTGGTTACTCGGGTGTGCTGGTGGCGGTGAGCGCGGTTGTCGCGGCGGTGTTGGCGCCGGCGCGGCTGGCGGGCGTGTCGTGCTTCGTGGCGGCGTTCGGACTGGCCTGTCTGAACTGGTCGGGGGGCTCGATCGAGCACCTGTTGCGCTATGGCGGCGGCGCGGAGCCGTCGTCGCGCTCGTCGTTGTATCTGCGGCTGGCGATGGAGAGTCAGTGCTGGACGGTGCTGATGGTGCTGGCGCTGTTCGTGGGGCGGGCGGTCAACCGGTGGATCGAGACGGCCGGGGTGCGCTCGGTGCCGCCGGCAGTGCGCGGGCCGGTGGCGACGCCGGGTCGATCGCTGCTGGCGGCGGCGATCTGCGCGGCGGTGGCGGCGCTGGTGGTCTCGCAGTTTGCGGCGCGATCGGCGGTGAGCCCGACGGAGAAGGGTCAGGTGTACTTCGCGCTGCTGACGGCGTTTTACGTGGGGACACTGGCGGCGACGTACGTATTCTACGGCGTTCGGCCGATCTACTTTGTCGGGGCGGTGGCGGCGGTGAGCCTGCTGGCGTATCTGTGGGCGTGGTGGCGGCCGTTTCCGAATTTCTCCGGGACGCGCTATGAGGGGATGCGCGACGTGGCAGCGAGCGCGCTGGCGCGGCCGTTGCCGGTGGAGTACATCGCGCTCGGGGTGATTGGCGTGCTGCTGGGCTGCTGGTCGGCGGGCAAGATCTACGTGCTGGAGGAGCGGCAGCCGTGATCTATTGGACGCTTTGGTCGAGCGACGACGACTGGGAAGAGGCGCGCGAGCGGATGCTGCGCGAGACGGAGCAGTACCTGGAGCGTGCGCTGGCGGCCCAGATCGCGGCGCCGCGGATTCCGCGGGTGCGCGTGGGGATGGGCGCATTCGATTCGCGGTTCGCCTTTCGTTACTGGATGCACGTCCTGTTTGGGCCGTCGGGCACATGAGCGAAGCGGGTCGCGTGCAGGCCGGGGTCGAGTCGGCGCGACGGGGTCGGCGCGGCGCGCTGCTGCCGTACGTGACAGCCGGGTTCCCCGACCTGGCGGCGACGGGCGAGCTGCTGCGCGTGTGCGATCGGCCGGGAGTGGGAGCGATCGAGGTCGGGATTCCCTACTCGGATTCGATCGCCGACGGGCCGACGATCAATGCGTCGTATCAGGCGGCGCTGGCGCGGCGGCTGCGGGTGGAGGACGTGTTCGCGTGCACGGCGGAGGTAAGCGCGGGGATGCGCGCGCCGCTGGTGGCGATGGTGTCGTACAGCATCGTGTTCCGGCACGGGGCGGAGGATTTTTGCGCGCGGGCGCGGGCGGCGGGGTTTGCGGGGCTGATCGTGCCGGACGTGGCGCTGGAAGAGTCGGCGGAGCTGTCGCGAGTTGCGGCGGGGCAGCGACTGGAACTGGTGCTGCTGACGTCGCCGACGTCTTCAGCGGAGCGGCGCGCGCAGATCGCGGCGCGGTCGCGCGGGTTCGTCTATCACCTCTCGGTTGCCGGCATTACCGGGGAGCGGGGGGCTTTGCCGGCGGAGCTAAGCGCACAGGTGCAGGCGCTGCGCGGC
>CAZNDQ010000137.1:0-9015 GCA_964571825.1 uncultured Planctomycetales bacterium
GTGGTCGGCTTTTCTTTGCAGCCGGCGGCGCTGAATCCGGTGATCAACAGGGCGGCCAGCAATCGAACACTGATCATGCGGCAACTCTCCGTGAGCGTATGGTCGGCAAACGGGGCCGATGGTCCGGGCCCGAATCGCCCGGTCCGGACCGAACATTCTAGCGTGTCCGGGCGGCGGGGGCGCGACGCACAGCACGACCGGCTGCTCCCCCGCCCTACTTCAACCGCTGCTCAGCGCGCGGCGGTGCGCACGGCGTCGAGCGGCCCGCCGCGGCGGTCTTCGTCGTGGAAATACAGGAATCGGCGCAGGCCGTCAGCGCCGTGGCAGGTCGTGCAGGCGTTTGGCGTCTCGAAGGGGCGCAGCATCAGCCGCGCCGAGCGTCGCTCCTCGCTCGACACCTGCGCCAGTCGCGTGGCTTCCTCCTCGTCGAGGGGCCGTCCGTGCGGGAGGTGGCAGGTGAGGCAGGCGATGCGGGCGGCGGAACCTGCGGCATCGGGAGCAGCGAAGAACGGCAATGTGGACGAAGGGAGGCTCGCGGCGATCGCGCCAAGCGCGACATCCGGATGGGTGGCGATGCGCGGCGCGCGCGCGGCGCCACCGTTGCGATGGCACGCAGTGCACACGTCGCTGCCCAATTGTGTTGCGTCTGGCGCGCCCGATGGCGCGGCGTGTTGAGCACTGCGGGTCGGGTGCGGCGCCAGATCGCGCGGGATGAGGCGCGCGGTGTCGATCGCCGCGGCGTCGGCGTGGACGACGTGGCAGGGCGCGCAGGCGGTCGCGTCGGGGAGGGCGGCGCCGAGCCCGGCGGCGCCATGGCCGGTCAAAGCGAGCTGGGCAACGTCGACGTGGCAGGTCGTGCAAAGCGCCTGGGGTGCTGCGCCGGGTTCGACGCGCAGGAGGGCCGGCGTCGCGCCGGATGGGCCGTGCGGATCGTGACAGGTGCGACAGCCGATGCCGCCCGCGTGTGCATCGGCCGCGGGCACGAGCGGCAGTTCGCTGCGCGGCATCGCCGCAGTCAATGCGCGTGTGTGCACGGCCTCGACGGCGCTGCCCGCGCCCCACGAATACGCGGGGTGGCAGGCGCGGCAGCCGGCGTCGGCGCCGCCGAGCGAACCGGCGAGGCGAAACAGGCCGGACTCATCGTTGCCGTGCGGGCGGTGGCAAGCGAGACAGGCATCCTGCGCCGCGGCTGCGGCGGCCGGCCACAACTCCGGCGAACGACGGACGTCGTGCGGGCCGCCGGCGAGCGCCTGCTGCTGCTGATGGCAGCGCGCGCAGATCGCATCGGGTGCTGCACAGAGATAGGACCCGTGCTGCGTTTCGTGTGGATTGTGGCAATCGACGCAGCGCGAACCTGGATGATTGATCGGACCGAGCGACTTGTCGCCGGCGCAGCGGCCGGTCTGATGGCAGGTGATGCACTTGCCGCCGCCGGGGTCGAGCGTGCTGGCCTCCGGCGCGCGGGCGTAGCGGTGAAACATGTGACAAGCGCTGCAGGGCCCGCCGCTGTGCGCGGTCATGCCGAGGCGGTTTTTCTCTTCGGGGAAGTTGGAGCGCAGGTCGTGGCTGCTGCCGAGGACGGCAGTCTTTTCGGCGTGGCAGCGGATGCAGAAGCGCCCGTCGGTGAGGTCGTCGGCAAGCATGAACCGTTCGCCCCGGCCGTGGTGGAGCTTGTGGCAGGAGAGGCAGACGAGTTGTCCTTCGGGACTGAGGGCAGTGCCCATCTCTCGGACGGCGGCGGCCTGCGCCGGGGTTACCCGCGGCATGAGGGGGTGTTCGACGTGATCGCCGTCGCGGAACATGCCCGGGCGCATCTGCTCGTGGCAGGTGAGGCAGAGCTGGTTGTTGGTGGTGCCCATGACGAGCAGGTGATCGACCTTCGAGCCGTGCGGGGTATGACAGACCTGGCAGGTCAGTTCACGGGGATCAGGGCCCACGCGCGCGCCGGCCTGGATCAGCGGCTGGGGCACGGCCCACGGCATTCCTCGGACGGGGTGCGTGCCAAACTCCGGTCCGCGCGTCTTGTCGAGATGGCAACTGATGCAGAGCTGCGAGGCATCGTTCTGCACGCGGAGAAAGACGGCCGTGCGGAAGTCGGGGTCGAATTTGCCGCCGGTGTGTGCGGAGTGGCAGGTGCGGCAGGCAACCTTGCCGTCGACGAGGGGCAGGTAGTCGGGCACTTTCATCTCGCCCGGCGGCGTGACGCCAGTCTGGTGCCCGTGTTCCAGCCAGACGCGTCGGCGGGAGTCGGCGATCGAGCCGTCATGACAGGAGAGGCACATCTCACTGCGGCTGACGGCCGGTTCCTGCGCGGTCGTCGCAGGCGGGTCGGCGAGGCCAGTGGGCCGGTTCTGGGAGAAGGGCTCAATCCACTCGATGTGGCAGATGGTGCAGGAGCGCGCCTGGCCGCCGACGATCTGGGTGCGGCGGCGCGGACCCTGCTGCGGAGCGGTGGGGCTGCGTTGGATCGCCACCTTGGCGACGCGGTCGGCGCCGAGTTCGGTGACGTAGAGCTGGCCCATGGAGTCAAAGCAGAGGCCCATCGGCTGGTTGAAGCGCAGCGGTGCACCGTCGTCGCCGCGGAGGACGTCGATGGGCACGCCGTCGCTCTTGAAAGCCTGCACGACGCCAAGGACGCTGTCCGACACCCAGACGTTGCCGTCGGCGTCACAGGCGACGCCCTTGGGCCGGTAGGTCTGGCCGACGTCGATACCGTAGGCCCCGAGCGCGGGCATCGGGGCGCCGTCTTTGGAGAAGGCGGAGACGCGGCCGTTGATGACATCGGAAACGAAGATGTCGCCGCGCGCGTCGAGCGCGATCATGAATGGGTGCTGGAGCTGGCCGACCGATTCGCCGCGGCGCCCGGCGATGGTCTGGACGGGCGCGGCCAATTCGAGGCGGATGAGGCGGTCGTTGTCGTTGTCGACGAGCCAGGCGGCGCGGCCGTCAGACGTCGGCGCGACGTCGGTGATGTCGAGGGGATAGTCCCCCTCGAGGCCGGCTGGGGCGAGGGTGGCGACGAGTGAGCCGTCGGGCCCGCGCACGAGTACGCGGTGGTTGCCGGTGTCGGCGATCCAGAGGCGGCCCAGCGCGTCGGCGGCAACGCCGATGGGTGCGGCGAGCGACTCCTCGCCGACGTTGCGGATGGTCTCGCGCAGCGATCCGTCGGCGCCGAGCAGAAGGACGCGGTCGTTGACGCCGTCGGCGACAGCGATCGTCCCATCGGGCAGGGCGGCGACATCGGTGGGCATGCGCAGCGGCGGGTCGGTGGTAATGACCGGGCGGGCGATGATTCGGCCGGTGAGCGCGTGGGTCGCCGGGGCAGGCGGCGCGGTCCGATCCTGTGCCAGGAGGGTCGTCGCCAGAACAAGCGGCAGGGCATGGCAGGCGAAGGGCAATCGCAGCCGCAGCGGAGCAGTCATCGCGGAATTGTCCGATCCTTCGCCGCCGAAACAGCAGCAGGTCGATTATATGAGGCGCGGGGGGAGCGTCAATTCGCCTCGCGCATTGCGGCGCAGGCGGCACAGGCATGAAACATGCTGGGTGATCTTGCTTACTCGGCGTCGCTCGGGCCGCTGGTGGTTCGCGCATCGGTGGGCGAAACCTGCGCCCCCCGTCGGCGCCGACGTGCGGCAGAGCCGTTATGCTGGTCGCTGAAGCCGGAGCGACCGAATCCGTATCCGCAGGCCCTCAGAGGACACACACAGATGCCCGTGAATCCCACTGAATCGTCGTCGTCTTCCGCGTCACCAAATCCCGAACCGCGCGGGGAATCGTCCGCAGGGCCGGGCAGTCGGCGTCCGCGGCGTCTGCTGCGCTCGATTGCTATCGCGCTGCTGGCGGTGCTGATCCTCGGGGCGATCGGGCTGGGGGGGGCGGAGTATTATACGGCGCGGCCGGACTTCTGCGGCACGTGCCACGTGATGGACCCGTACTACGAGTCGTGGTCGCACGACCTGCACGGTACGAAGCTCGACGTTTGGTGCGTGGAGTGTCACTATGCGCCGGGCGAGCAGCACACGCTCAAGGCGAAGTTCAAGGGGTTGTCGCAGGTGGCGAGCTACTTCAGCGGACGGTACGGGGCGGGCCGGCCGCGCGCACGGGTCGATGATGCGAGCTGCCTGCGTTCCACCTGCCACGGGGACGCCGCGCACCGGGACAAGATGCTGCTGATCGGCGAGCCGCGGAAGGAAAAGCGCATCGTTTCGGGCTTCGAGACCGAGGTGCAGCGGTCGCCGACGGTGCGTTTCGTGCATGCCAAGCACCTCGATGCGGAGGTGCGAATTGCAGAGACGGAGCAGGTGCTAAGCGAACTGGCAGCGCGGCTGCGCGAACGGCTCTCCGGCGAAGACTTCCATGCGCTGGAAGCGGCGTGCCGCTCGGTGCAGCCTGTGCCGCAGCGGCAGGGGGCGATCCTGGCGCTGTTGCAGCGACTGGGCCAGGACGCGCTGACCGACGACGCACTGGAGCTGATGCGTCTGGAGCACATGCGGTTGCGGCTGGTGCAGCTCGAGGGGATCAACTGCGCAGCCTGCCACACCTACGACGCGGAAGGGAAACGGCACTTTGCCGTCGACCAGCAGACGTGTTTCACCTGTCATTTCAACAATCAGGAGTTCAACCGGCACACGGGTGAGTGTCTCAAGTGTCACGAGCCGCCGACGCGGCGCATTGCGGTGCACAGTACGCCGCCGCAACTGGCCGGTCAGACGATCCCCGCCGCCGGCGCGGCACTGATGGACCACCTCGACATCGTCAACCGCGGCATCGACTGCGCGAGCTGCCACTTCGACGTCGTGCAGGGCGACGCGCAGGTCAGCGCGCGCGACTGCACGCATTGCCACGACCAGCAGAAGTATCTGGCCGACTTCGAGCGGCGGGACACGAGAACGGTCGAGGAGTATCACCGGGCGCACGTGGCCGACCAGCGGGCCCGCTGCTCGGACTGTCACCGATCGGTCGAGCATCGGCTGATCGAGGCGCAGCTCGTTGGCACCAGCTCGGACTTCCTCCAGCCCGTGATCCAGGACTGTCAGCACTGCCATCCGAACCACCACAACGAACAAGTACACCTGCTGATGGGAGTCGGCGGCAGCGGCGTGGAGGTGCCGATGCCCAACGCGATGTTCGGCTCACGACTGAATTGCCGCGCCTGCCACACGCAGGCAGGCAGCGACTTCAAGGGCGATCCGCTGATCGAGGCGACGCAGACGACGTGCGTCGCCTGTCACGGTGACGACTACCGCACGCTGTTCGACCAGTGGGTGGAGGAGATGGACAGCACGCTGAGGGAGGCGGAGAACACGCTGGCGCGCGTGGATGCGCGGGTGCGCGACCTGCGCCACGGCCACGTCGCCGTCGGTCCCGAGGTGCTGGCGCGGGTCGAGCAGGCGCGGACGAACATCCACTTCGTGCGCTCGGGCAACGGCATCCACAACAAGAACTACGCGCTGCAACTGCTGGATCTGAGCCTGCGGGACCTCGACGCGGCGATGAGCGACCTGAGCCCGCAATGAGCGGCTTAGTCACCGGGGGGCGGCGGCGGCGGGAGGGGCGCGCCGCCGACGACGGCCGGGAGGCTGAACGGCCGGCCGGAGTTAATGTGCTCGATCATGCGGAAGATGACGGGGTCGACGAGCGCGCGGACGCGCGCCTCGGGATAGCCCAACTCCTCGAAGGCGATCAGCGAACCTTCGGTGCGGTGACAGTCCGTGCAGGTCAGGGCCGCATCCCGGCGGAGGGGATGGACGGCGGCGAGCAGGCGGTCGCGCTCGGCGGCGTCGGTCGTGGTTTTTCGCTCCTGCCATGTTCGCACTGCCTGATCGGTGCCGGGATGGCCGAGCAGCGGGCGGCCGGCCGCGTCGCGCAGCGCCAGTTTTGCGCCGTATTCGCCGCGGAAGTGGCGGCTCAGCGCGTCGGGCCCTTCCGTCAACATCTGTTCGAAGCCGGCGCTGCCGACGCGATAGGCGGCGAAGTGGTCGGCGAGCTGGCGGAGCGCGGGCAGGTTGGCGGCCTCGCGCGCGGCGTCGCGGAGCAGGCTGACGAAACGCCGCTGTCCGGGCGCTCCTTCGGACTTGAAGCGTTTTGGCGCGTCGGGCTCGGTCAACCGCGCGTAGGCACGGAGCAGCGCGGGCGGGTCACTGCGGCGCCCGGTGGTTCGGTTGTACCAGACGAGGGGGCGCGGCACGTCGTCGGAGACCATGTGACAGACGCCGCAGTGCAGGCTCGTGGCGTGCATGTTGAGGAAGGCACGGACCTCCTTGTGCTTCGAGTGCGGCAGGGCGTTGTGGCAGCCGCTGCGCGTGCAGTCGTTGAAGCGGTCGGGCTGAATCCAACTGTCGAGGCGGTGGTAGTGGGCCAGGGGCGAGCGGGGGTGCTCGGCGGCGTCGAGCGCCTGAAAAGCGGTCCGGCCCTCGCCGATGACCTCGCGGTCCAGACGCGTCGGGAGCGCCGTGATCTGCGCGGGCACGGCACCGGGGGCGGTAAGCGAGGTGACCAAGTAGGCGACGGCCAAATAGGTGAGCCAGATGATGACGAACATGATGGCGAGGGCGTAGAGCCGCGGCAGGGTGAGGCGCAGGAGTTTCCAGGCGCCGCGGACGGCGGTGCGGGCGGTGGCGGCGAAGCTCGTCGTGGCGCGGCTACTCATGGGCCGGGCCCTCCTCTGCGTGGATGCCCATGTCGCGGGCGACGGATTCGATCATCTCGCCGTGTTCCTCGACGAGCTTGGCGAGCGGCGTGTGACCGGTCATGGTGGCCGGCGAAAGCGGGAAGATCTTGGGCGAGAAGATGACGTTGTAGATGTGCAGGATGCCGACATGGATGACGGCGAGAAACGCCTCGTAGGTGTGGGCGATCGTCGCCAGATTGAACGCGCGGCCGGAGATGAAGCGTGAGCTGATCTGCTCGCCCCAGAGGAGCAAACCGGTGATGCCGAGCAGGACGGTGCCCCAGAAGACGCCGAGGTACTCGAACTTTTCGGCGGGGCTGAAGCGGCCGAAGGCGGGCCGGTCTTTGCGCAAGAACATCAGCCAGGCAAGTAACTGGAACGTTTTTTTCACGTCGGCCGGGGAAACCCACATTGGCAGCGACATCCAGGCCGTTTTGTAGTCGGCTTGGCCGTGGTTGCCGCCGAGCGCCCGCGCGCGACGGACGAAACCGAAGAAGACATCGACGAGATGGCCCAAGAAGCCGAGGACGAGCAGGATGCCGGCCCAGTGGTGGATGACGCGCGCCATGCCCAGCCCGCCGAAAAGGTCGACCAGCGGCGCCGCCCAGAGGCGGTCGGCGAACTTCATGGGAAAGCCGGTGAGCACGAGGGTGACGAAGAGCACAGTGAGCACCCAGTGCTGGACGCGCTGGGAGGGCGAGAACCGTACGAGCTGACGCCTGCCGCGCGGGTCTTTCAGGATTTGCTGCGCCAGGCGCTCCAGCTTTTCCTCGCCGTGGACTTCACGTCCGACGACGACCTGCATCAGATCAAGCAGTACGAGCACGCAGGACGGTCCGAAGGTGAGGATGGTGAGGACGATGAAGATGGCGGCGAGGGCGTATTCGGCGGTGCCCTGCGCCGTGGGCAGGTCGAGGTGGACGGCCGTGTCGGCGATGCGCGGGTCGGCGCCGGGATGGCAGGTGGTGCTGCGGCAGGATTCGGCGACGTTGGCGAAGTGCACCGACGATTCCGGGTCGTCCGGCGGGAGCATGAGATGGGCGTTTGCACCGGAGCGGACGTGGCAGTTGAGGCAGTCAGCAGTGGAGTAGTCGCCGAGCAGCGCCGCCTTGCCGTGGAAGCTGCGGACGAAGCTGGCGACGGAATCGGGGAGTTCGTGGTCGGCGAGGACCTGCGGGTCGGCGTGACAGACGGCGCAGACCTGGGCCAGCTCGAGCGGCGTGCGCGCAGGCTGAAGGCGCGAGGCGATGTGGCGGACGTAATAGTCGATGTCGGCGGCGACTTTCTCTGCGTGGCAGACGTCGCAGCGATCGTGCGCGTGACCGATGAGTGTACGAAACTGCGGGATCGCCAGCAGCGGATCACGAAACAGCGGTTCGTCATGGCAGTAGAGGCAGGCGGCCTGTCCGTCGGCGAGCAGCGGCCCGCGGCTGAACTGCAGCTTCGCCAGCGTTTGCGGGTCGTGGGCGCTGGCGGCGAGCATCGGCGGGATGTTGTCGTGGCTGAAACGGCGCTCCAGGCCGGTGGGGTCGACGAGGTGGCACTGCCGGGTGCAGTCGACGGGCGTGACGGCGAGGTGGGGGACGACAGAGACTTCTTCGCGAACGTGACAGGCGGTACAGGCGAGGCGCGCATGCGGGCCGCGATGGGCGATCGAGTATTGCGGATCGACGAAGAAGAGGTGGGCGCGGCCGGTGGCTTCGTCGAAGCGCGAAAGTCCGCGGTACTGATGGCAAAGCAGGCAGTTGTCGGGATCGTCGGCGGCCGCGCGACCGGCTGCGGCGGCGATCGCGCTGATCGTGAGGAAAATTACCCACGCCCGATGCGTCATGCGGCGCGTTCCCTCGCACCCGGTTGCGGCCGGCGACCAACTCCTGGCGTCCGAGCAGCGGTCCGCCTGTCGCACCCGATGTGGCAATGCACGTGCCACGTGCTCGGCCGCCGGCTCGCCCGAACCGGTTCCCAGCGCAAGATCGGCACGCCCGCACAGGCTACTTCACACCAAAGTCGACGAGCGTCCCGTCGAACTCGTACGGCCGGCCGTCCAACTGTGCTTTCAACGAAATCCTGACGAGCCCGCCCGGCACGGATGCATTCGCGTGGACCCTGGCCTGGACGTTCCGCCCCCAACTCGGATACTCACCGGGCGCGGCGATGGTTTCGACGGAGCAATCCAGCGATCGCCCACGGAAGTCGATCTGCTCGTTCGGCCGCCGGGTGATCCTGGACGCGGGATTGGTCAACGGGTGGTGCCGCGGCTCGATTTCGGCAGGGGCGACAAACTGCTGGACGCGCAGCGGCGTCCGATCCTGTCCGCCCGCATGATAGTAGGCGCGCTCGACGAT
>CAZNDQ010000138.1:0-9006 GCA_964571825.1 uncultured Planctomycetales bacterium
GGTTCGGCCATGTACCGTCACAAAAAGCAGACGGGCGGCGCGGGCCAGTTCGGCCGCGTCGTGATCAACATGGAGCCGAACGAGCGCGGCAAGGGTTACGAGTTCGTCGACAAGATTTTCGGCGGCGCGATCGACCTCGTCTTCCGCCCGAGCGTGGACAAAGGGTGCCGCCAGGTGCTCACCGAGGGTGTACTCGCCGGGTACCCGATCGTCGACGTCAAGGTAACGCTGGTCGACGGCAAGACGCACCCGGTGGACAGCAAGGACATCGCCTTCACCGTCGCCGGGCGCGAGGCGTTCAAGCTCGCCTTCATGAAGTGCAAGCCGGCGCTGCTCGAACCGCTGGTGATCATCGAGGTGGTCGTGCCGGCGGAGAAAATGGGCGACATCACCGGCGATCTGGCTTCACGGCGCGGCCGGCCGATCGGCCAGGACATGCTCCCCGGCGGCATGGCCGTCATCCGCGCCGAGGTGCCACTTGCCGAGGTCGCCGACTACAACTCACGCCTCTCGAGCATCACCGGGGGCCAGGGCAGCTACTCGATGGAACTCAGCCGCTACGAAATGGTGCCGGGCAACGTCGCACAGCAGATCGTCGAAGCGGCGAAAAAAGCGCGGGAAGCGGCGCACGCCCATTGAGGCGTGCCGCGGCGAGTCAGTCCGTCCCGAGCAGGTAGACGCGCTGCTGCTGTGAGCCGAGCGGCCCTCGCGTCTGCGTGATGATGACCGCGGTGAACGTCTGCAGGTTGGTGAAGTCGAGCCGCCCGACCACATCCAGGGGCGGGTTGCTTGTCGAACCGGGGAGCGTGGCGAAGTCCCCTTCCGCCCCTTCGACCAGTCGCGTCACCCAGCGCTGCGGATCGCGCATCACGCCGCCGAAGGTGCCGCCGGCGTCAAACTGGACCAGCAGACTCGACGCCAGCGTCTGAATGCCGATTCCCTGTCCGCTCAGTGCGCTGAGCAGCGCATTCGACGCCGGTTCAACGACGGAAACCGAGCCGGTGTAGCTCTGGTTGAGAAACGGAAGCAGGCCCGACGGCTGCACGTCCAGCGGAAAGCTGGTGTCCGTACCAAGGATGCGGTTGACGACCCAGTCGGTCTGCCCGTCGGCGAATGGGAGCGTGCCGGACACATCGACGGTGAAGCGCAGGCTGCTCGTGCCGATGACGTCGCCCATACCGAGCACGGTGCCCTCGCCGGAGGCGGTCTGCGTGATGCTGATGTCGGCGTTGTCGTCGATGTCGACGAAGAAGCCGTCGCCCTGGAGTGTCGTGACGAGCAGGCGACCCCTGGTGTTTGTCAGGCGCACCTCGATCAGCGTTGTGCCCTGGTCGGCGCCGCTCATCTGCCCGACATAGATGCCGATGAGCTGATTGGCCAGCGCGGAGTTCGACGCCCCGCCACCAAAGCCCGGCAGGAGCTGCGCCGAATCACCGCCCGACAGTTGCGGACAGCCGGCGATCAGCGGAAGCAGTGCGCCAACAATACACCGCGCCGTGCGCGACGGGCAGTTCCTCATACGGGAGAGTGTAGGAGGTCGGGTGTGTCCGCGCCAAGCGGCAACGGCGATTCGGTACGCCGCAATCCGTCTGTGGAAGCACAGGTTCGCCGCTGTACCGCCCCCTCGGCCGCGCGCTGCGGCAGCCAGTGCCACACTGCCCACACGCCCGCGGCGATCAGCAGACCCTCAATCGGCATTCGCAGTCGGCCGTAGCCGACGAAGGCGAATGCCTGTCCGATCGTCACGATCCAGGCCAGAAACGGCAGCGCGAGTAGCGGGCTGTGTGGATCCGCACAGTGCGCAGGGAGCGCCGGGCCGTGGGCCGAGCGATGACGCCAGGCTTGACCGGCAAGCGTAACGGCATACACCAGGAAGCCGCACAGCGTCGCCCAGGTGAACACCTGCGACGCCGCCTTGAGGCACCACTCGATGCGCGGTGCCGGCGCGGCCGGATCGCCGTGCCAGTACAGCGGCGGCTCCCACGGCGGCAGCAGCATCGTCCACGCCACTTTGGCCGCGCCCAGTCCCAACCAGCGAAGTGGATTCGCCGCGATCCAGTCGTACGCCAGGCGCTTCGCCGCGGCGTCCGACCCGACCTCATCGAATGCCTCCAACCGCAGCCGAATCACTTCCGTCAGCACCGGTGCGTCGTAGCGTGGCGGCTCGCGGCCGTCCGCGCCGTCGTGCGCGCCGAGCAGCATCGCCACGCCGCCGCTCGTTGTCGTCGGCACGAACGCCCCCAGCGCCTTCCCGTTGCGCACCGTCCAAGGCAGGCAGCAGACGCCCACGGTCAGCGCGCAGATGCCGGCGAGCCGCACTGTCTCGCGCATCCGCTGCGCCGCGCCGGGCATCCGCTGCAGTCGCGCCCACCAGATGAACACCGGCAGCAACAGAAACGGCAGCGCGTTGACCTTGACGTATGTTGCCGCCGCCAGAAGGACGCCGACTCCCACCGCCGTCCGCCAGTCCGGACGGCGTGCCAGCGCCCACCACACCGCTGAGCAGAGAAGCACGCCGTAAAACGGCTCGGACAGCAGCGATCGGGCGAGCAGCGCCGGGCATGCGCACATCAGCAGTGCCGCGACCCGCGCCGGCACTACTCCGACGCAGTGCCGAGCAACGCGATACACGACGAAGATGCCGGCACCTGCCAGTACCGCATTCAGCACTACGCCGATGCGCCAACTTGCGCCGACGACCGCGTAAACGGCGGCCAGAAACGCCGAGTAGCCCACAGGCCAGAAGGCGGTCGGAATCATCGCCATCCGGCCATCGACGATCGGCCCCGGCCGAACGTAACCGCGGCCTTCGAGCAGGTCCACTGCCCGCGCGTGATACCAGTACGCATCCGAACTCAGGGCGTCGGGCAGGGCCAGCGATGCGACGAGCCGCGGCCCGATCGCGAGCACAATCAGCAACACGGCGAATCTCGGCTCCGATAGCGTCGACAGGCGTTTCGCGCCGCGCAGCAGGAGGCCAAGGGCGCGATCGCGCGCCGCCACAATGCTAACAACCAATACCGCGGCAAACGCGCCGAACAAAGCGAGTTCCCGCCACAAAGTTGTCGCGCCTGCGTCCACCCGATCACTCCGACTTCGCATTTCGCGCTGCGCGCTGCCATCCCATGTGTTGCCACATTGGCATCCAGCGCCATCATCTCTATCGGACCTTCCGCGGCACCGGGTAAGCGAACTCCCCTGCCACATTGCGCCCTGGACCGATATAATCCGCCTCGATGCGCTGCTTGCCGCGACCTGCGAACAAGAAGGATTCCGCATCATGACCGATGCGAGCACTGGTGCGCCACGGCTTCGGCCGGTCGAAGCGATCCCGTTGCGGGACAACGGAGAACTGCACGTCGTACTGCACGACCCGGCCGGTCTGGCGCTCGGGCAAATCACGCTTTCCCCGGCCGCGTACCTGCTCGTCACGCTGTTCGACGGGCAGCGTGGCCCTGACGAGATCGGCCGGGCCTTCCGCGCGCGGACCGGTCACGACCTCCCAGCCGGCGTCGTCGAAAACGCCATCCGCCAGCTTGACGAAGCCCGATTTCTCTTTTCGCCGGCGTTCGAGGCGCATTACGACACGCTGGTCGCTGAATACCGCCGCGCGACGGTCCGCCGCAGTACCGATCCGCGCGGCGCCGGCCTGGGCGAGGACGAGCCGCTGTCGCGGATGTTCGAGCGGATGTTCACCGCGGCCACGTCGGACGCGCCGCCGCCGGGCACCCTGCGCGGGATGATCGCGCCGCACCTCGACTATCGCCGCGGCTGGGATTGCTACGCGCGTGCCTACGGACTGCTGCGCGGACGGCGCGATATCCGCCGCGTCGTCATCCTGGGCACGAATCACTTCGGTCTCGCTGCCGCTGTCGTCGCCACCGACAAGGACTTTGCGACGCCGCTCGGCACGACGCCCACCGACCGCGCGTTTCTCGGAGAACTCTCGCGCCGCTGCGGGACCGATCTCTGCGAATACGAGTTCGACCACGCGCGAGAGCACTCGGTCGAGCTGCAGGTCCACGCGCTGCAGCATCTGCTCGGCCCCGACTCGTTTTCGATCGTTCCCATAATCTGCCCCGACGTGTGCGGCCCGACCGGTACACGGCCGATTACCGGTGAGGGCACCGACCTGCGCGAATTTGCGCGGCACTTGCGCGATCTGCTGCGCGAAACGGATGTGTCAACGATCGTCGTCGCGGGCGCCGACCTGAGCCACATTGGCCGGCGCTTTGGCGATAATTGCGACCTCGACGACGAATTCCTCGACGGCGTTGCCCGGTGTGACCGGCGTGCGCTGGACCTCATCCGCGCCGCCCGCCCCGAGGAGTTCCGTGAACTGCTCGCCGCGAACGGCAACTCGACGCGCGTCTGCAGCGCCGGCTGCATTTATGCACTGCTCACGGCGCTGCCCGACGCCCACCCGACGGTGCTGCACTACCACCAGGCCGTCGACCGCGACGCCGAGACGTGCGTCACCTGCGCAGCCGTCGCGCTGACCGACGACGAGTCGTCTCCGACCGCGTGATTCCCCAACCGACGTGGGCCGCGCTCAATCCTCTCCCACACAGTCCGGCGGCTGGGTCGCCGGCGACGTGCCGAACAGCGTGGAGAAGGTCGAGAAGTCCGCCAGGTCGACCGCGCCGTCCGCGTTCACATCGGCACAGACGAACGCCGCGAGGTCGCAGCCGGCGCCGGGTGCGGCCAGGCCGAAGCACGTCGAGAACGTCGTGAAGTCCACCAGGTTCACGATCCCGTCGCCCGTCAGATCGCCGCAGAGGCATACCGCCACTTCGCACGAGTCGGGGATGTTGTTGCCGTTTACGTCCGGATCGCATGCGTCGGGCACGCCGTTGCCGTTGCAGTCCACGCGACCGAGCACCACCAGCTCGAAGAATCCCGCACCGGCAGTCTGCGTCGCGCGGTTGTAGGTGACGCCGTCGGACGAACCGACGCTCGGCGCGCCATCGATCGGCTTGAGACTGAGCATCGGCGCGGCGAATTGCACCTCCATCCAGATCTCCTGCGGCAGGGCGACCGGCGCGCCGATCTGTGCACGGAGCGTCCGGTCGGACGCGATTGAGTCAATCGCGTAGGACTCGCTCAGCAGCAGCGCGTCGCCCGCACCGACGGCGCTGTCGCCGTCGCTGGCGTAGAAGCTGACGGTGGCGTCGAGCACGCCGCCGCTGGTCGACGACAGATAGGCCACCTCGAAACCCGTCAGTTCGGCGCCCGGCGCGACGGCCAGGCGCTGTGCGATCGGGTGGTCGGTGAAGAGCGACCCGACGGCCGACCCGCTGTGTTCGTAAACCGGGCTGCCGAGCACGATTTCACACACGTCACCCACGCCGTTGCCGTTGCAGTCAGTTTGCGCCGCGTTGGCCAGTTGCGGACAGTTGTCACACGGATCGCCGACGCCGTCGCCGTCGCCGTCGGTCTGCGCCGTGTTGAAGTTCAGCGGACAACTATCGCAGGCGTCGCCGACACCGTCGCCGTCCGTGTCCGTCTGATCCGGGTTGAACGCAAGCGGGCAGTTGTCGCAGCCGTCGATGATCCCGTCGCCATCCGTATCCGGGTCGCATACATCGGGTACGAGGTTCGAGTCACAGTCGAATAACGGCCCATACGGGATGATCTCCCGCCGGTCGGGCACGGCGTTGCCGTTGCAGTCCGCCTCGCACTCGTCGGGCACGCCGTTCATGTTCGTGTCCGCACTGAAGTCGGAGAGTACGTCGCAGAAATCGAGGATGAAGTTGGCATTACAGTCGAGCCCGCCGCCGGCGACGAAATCAAACCCCGTCGGGTTTGACATCTGCGCGCCCGGCCCGCGGATGACGTTCAGCCGCAACTCCGAATGGTTCAGATATACCCCCCACAAACGGAAATCGCCGCCATACTGGCTGACGTACACGACGCCGTCGGGGCCAACGCGTACGCCCCAGGGGTTGGCGATCTGCCCGGACGGTTCGGCGAGCCGCTTGACGAACGCGCCCGTCTGTCCGTCGTATTCGAGCACCCAGCCGCTGTCGAAGCTGGCCACAAGCAGGTTGCCGTTGGGGCGGAAGGCGATCCCGCGCGGGCTCGACAGGCCGCCACTGCCCGCCGCGACAAACACGCGCAAGAATGCCCCGGTTGACCCGTCGTATTCCCGCACCGCGTGGTCGCCGCCGGCGACGAACAGATTGCCGTTGGGGCCGAACGTGATACCCGTCGGCTGCGTCAGCCCGCCGGACCCGGCCGCGACGAACGTCGAGTTGAAGGTGCCGTTGGTGTTGTAGCGCAGGACGCGGTGATTTCCGGTGCTGCTGACGTACAATCGCCCGGCCGCGTCGAAGGCCAGCCCAAAGGGCGCGCTGAGCCCGCCGCTGCCCGGCGTGACGAAGTTCCCCAGCGATGCGCCCGTCGTCACGTTGTAGCGCGTCACGCGGTTGCCGAATGTGTCCGTGACGTAGAGGCGCCCGTCGGGCCCGATGCGCACGTCCGTCCGCCCGCCGTTGGCATCCGGCGTGAACACGCCCGTGTAGACCCCCGTTCGCCCGTCGTAGCGCCGCACCGGCGTCGCCTGCCAGTTGGCCATCCAGATGTGGTTTGCGCCCTGCAGTTCCGTCGCGTCGGGCACGCCGTTGCCGTTGCAGTCGTCGCAGGCGTCGAGCCGCCCGTTGCGATTCACGTCGAGCTGCATGTTGCCGTTGATCTCCACCAGGTCAGCCATTCCGCTGATGTTGCAGTCCTCGTGGCACTCGTCGGGGACGCCATCCGTGTTTGCGTCCTGGCTGGTCCCCATGGCGATGTCCATCGCGTCCGGCACGCCGTTGGCGTTGCAGTCCGGCTCGCAATCGTCGGGGATGCTGTTGGCGTTCAGATCGGTGCTGGATCCGCCGGCGATGTCCTGCGGGTCGAGCACGCCGTTGTCGTTGCAGTCCTCGCACTCGTCGGGAATGGCGTTGCCGTTGACGTCGGCACTGGTGCCGAAGAACACGTCTGCCGCGTCGGGCTCCCCGTTCAGATTGCAGTCGGCGTCCAGACAGCCGGTGGACACCAGAAACGCCTCCATCACGTCCTGCACGACCGGGTGAAAGCGCAGGTCGACGTTGGCCGAACCGCCGTTCTGCACGTGGCAGTAGCCCATGATCGTTCCGCGCTTGAGGATGCCCGGGAGCGGATAGCACTCGTCCAGCGGTGGAAAATATCCGTCGAACGTGTGCCGTGTGCCGCAGTTGTGGCCGATCTCGTGCGCCGTGACGATCAGGTCCCACGTGAACGGGCCGGGCTCGACGCGCTCGTAGAAGCCGGTGATCTGTCCGGCGACGGAGTAGCCGACGAACGAGCATACGGCGTTAAGATAGGCCACGCCGCCGTAGGGGAGGTTGCGGCGCCCGGTAAGGAACTGCGTGATATCGCGCTCCACACCGATCATGTTGTTGTTCCAATAGTCGCGGAACGGCACCAGCGGGTCCGGGTTGTTGAACAGGTCGTCGGGCGTTTCCCACAGCCGCACGAAGCTTAGCTCGATCCACGTGTGGACGTCGCGGACGTAGATGTCACTCACCGCGCCATAGAGCATGACGATGTACGCGGCCGCATCGTTCAGATCGTTGAACAGGCGGAAGAACTCATAATCCGTCTCAATCGCCAGTCGCAGCCGGCGCAGGCCGCGCTGGGGCTCGACAAACCCACGCGCCGCCGGCGACGCTGTGATCGGCTCAAAGGACTCGTCGACTCCGCACAGCGGGACGTCGGGCCAGAACGCGCCGGTCATCGGGCGAATGGTGACTCGGCCGTCGGAACGCGCGCCGGCCGCCGGCCGCACCGGACGGATCTCGTGGCGCGTCGCCCCGCGCTGAATGTAGCCCATGGACGGACCGTCGGAGAGCGCGAGATACACGTGCGAGTCCGGTTCGCCGACGACCTGCCCGCACAGCAACACGATCGATCCAGCGTCGAAATGCAGCGGACTGTCGGCGCCGGCTGTGTTGCCGACGACGAACCGTGTCCGCTCACTGACGACGCGAAGCGGCCGCAGGTCGAGATCGACCCGTTCCGTCGCCGACAGCGGAAACGCGCGGACGACAGCCTGCGCGCCGTCGTCGCGCACGGCGCGCAGCCCAGCCAACGAATCGCGATTCAGCGAAAACGCCGGGGCCGCGGCGTCCGCCAGCGTCGCCGGCTCGAACAGGTTTTCCACGACCGCTGCCGGGTTCGGTTCGGCGCGGACCCCGGCCGCCATCAGGCAAACCCCCAGGGCCGCGACCGCCGCCGCGCGGCAGGGTGGGCGAAACGCTTGCGCGAACTCATCGCTTGGACAAATACGGTTGTTTGGCACGGAGTGCTCCTTGATCCACCTACTCGGCGTTATTGGCGGGCCCGGACGTTGCGCCGGGCGAAACCTGGGGGATGGTGCTGACCTGATAGTAGTTTAGAGGCGGAGCGGGCGTCAAACAACGAAAAAATGTGTGGGCCGCGGGCGCGGTGAAGCGAATTCGTCGCGTGCAGGGGGTGTGCGAGCGCGACGCCGTGGGGCGATTCACGATTCGTCCGTCAGATGAGGCTGGATCAGTCAGCGACGGCGTACAACCCGCGATAGGTCGCGGCGATCCCGCGAAACGCCGCCTGCGCCGCGGCAATCAGCGCCTCCTGCTCGGCCGTACTCCACGGCAGCCTGTCCATGTCCGCGCGGAACGCTTGCCACCGCTCGCGTTGCTCCGTGCCGTAGGGATCGAGGTAGCGCGTACCGGCGCCGTCCGTCAGCCCGTACGCCTGCCGTACCTTCATCGCAATGAACCGACCGCCGTTGTTGCTGCCCTCGAAGACGTATTGATAGCCAAGCAGGACCGCCGGGTTGCTCGCAGCGACGCGGTTGATTTCGTCGATCAGCGCCTGCGTCTCCGGCAGCGCCTGAATCGACGCCGCGTCAACGCCGAAGTACGCGAGGTCCTCCAGCAAATACGGCTCCTGATACTGGTACTCGCGCACAACGCGGGCGATTGCAGGATGGTCCGCGTGCCG
>CAZNDQ010000139.1:0-8983 GCA_964571825.1 uncultured Planctomycetales bacterium
GCCTCGGCCGAGACGCCCCGGTCCTTGACCACGAGCATTCCCGGCCCGCCCAGCAGCGGGCCCACCGCCACGATGCGGCAGTCCGAGCGCAGGCCCAGCGACTCGTTCACCACCCCGCGCACGTACACGTACAGCCGCCCCTCGGGATTCTTTGTTGCCCCCTGCGGGTCCTCGCCGCCGAACCAGACCTCCTTGATCTGGCCCACGCGGCTCGCCCCGCACAGCACGTCGCTGCCCGGCTTGAGCAGCGGCAGGGACATCGTGTGCGCGAAGCGGACGATGAACGGCTCACGCCGCTCGCCCCAGTCCTGCCCGGCCAGGAACACGATCAGACTCACCAGCAGCCCGATCATGACCAGCACCGTCACGCCCAGCCGAAATGCATTGCGTTGCTTTGGCACCTGAGTGTGCTCCCTGCTTCGACGCCGACCGGGCCTTACCGCCTACCCCGCCGCGGACTCGCGCATCCGCACGCCGATCAGCTTCTCGAATTCCGTCATCCCCGAATCATCCGTCAGCGGCCCATGCGCGCCGCCCGTCAGAAACTGCTGAATCAGCCGGTCGCTCGCCTCGGTCAGCTCCTTCGTCGGCGTATCGCGCAGCCGTTCAAACTCCTGCCGCGTCCCCACCCGTAGCACCCTCCCCTTGTCCAGCATCACCATCCGATCGGCGATGCGGAAGGCGCTGTCCATCTCGTGCGTCACGACCACGCTGGTCACCGCGAGCTTTTTCGACAGGTCGATCATCAGGTCGTCGATCGCCGCCGAGGTCACCGGGTCCAGCCCCGCCGACGGCTCGTCATAGAACAGGATTTCCGGGTCCATCGCCAGCGCCCGCGCCAGCCCCGCGCGCTTCTTCTGCCCGCCCGAAAGCTGCGCCGGCATCTTGTCGCGGTGCTCCAGCATCCGCGCCAGTTGCAGCTTCATCGTCACCATGATGTCCACGACGTTCTTGTCGACGTAGCTGTGCTCGAGCAGCGGCAGCGCCACGTTCTCCGCCACGTTCATCGAGCTGAACAGCGCCCCGCTCTGAAAGAGCACGCCGAACCGCTTGCGCAGCGCGTTGAGCTGCTCCTCCTCGGCCTCCGCGATGTTCAGCGGCGCATCCCACCCCTTGAGCCGGTAGGTAATACGCCCCCCGTCGATCGGCAGCTCCCCGATCAGGCAGTTGAGCAGCGTGCTCTTGCCGCAGCCCGAACCGCCCATCAGCACCAGCGTCTCCCCGGCGTACACGTCCAGGGTCACGCCGTCGAGCACCGTGAACGGCTCGCCCCGCGCATTGGCAAACCGCTTGACCACGCCCTCCAGCGAAATGACCACCGGCTGACTCATCCTGCCGCCCGGCCGAAGGCCGAGTCCCCTACCACCCGAGCGCGTAGAAAATCGAGGTGAAAACCACGTCCGTCCCGATCAATGCCACGATCGACTTGACCACCGTCGACGTCGTCGCCCGCCCCACGCCCTCCGCGCCGCCGTAGACGTTCAATCCCTCGTAGCAGGCGATGACCGCGATGAGCAGCCCGAACACGCCCGCCTTGACCAGCCCCGTCATCAGGTCCGTCAGCCCCACCGCCAGCCGCGTGTATTCGAGGTAGCTCTGCGGGCTGATGTCGAGCACCAGGCCGCCGGTCAACATGCCGCCGCAGACGCCGACCACGTCCGCGATCACCGTCAGCCCGACCAGCATCACCGTCGTCGCCCAGATGCGCGGTACCACGAGAAACGGAATCGGGTTCAGCGCATGGGCGCGCAGCGCCTTGATCTCCTCGGCCTCGACCATCGTCCCCAGTTCCGCCGCGATCGACGCCCCGGCGAACCCGCTCAACACGATCGCCGAGATCAGCGGCCCCAGTTCGCGGAATATCGCAATCGCCACGACGTCCGCCACCCGTTCGAGCTGCCCGTACGCCTGCAGCGTCGGCGCCATCTGCAGCGCGAGGATGATCCCCACGAACGTCTCGACCAATACGATGATCGGCACGCTGCGCACACCGACCCGCACCATCTGCGCCGTCAGCGCGCCCCCGCTCAGCCGGACCCGCGGGACGAACAACCCGCGCAGCGTCCAGACGATCGCGTCCCAGAGCAAATAAATCGTGCCGCCGAAGAAGCGTACCAGACCTGCGGCCGTCAGCGCCAGCGCGTCCGCGCCGCGACCCACCCGTTCGATCAGGACCCGCAACGGACCGGTCGAGCCGCCCGCGGCCGGCCTGTCACTCATCGCAACGCCTCGGCTACGGAGTCACGAATCGTGAAGAACTGGTCGAGCTTGGTGATCTCGAACACGCCGCGGACGCGCGGCTGCAACCCCGCGAGGTGCATCCGACCCTGATACTCCCGCACCCGGCGATAGCAGTCCACCAGCGTCCCGACCCCGGACGAGTCCATATACGGCACCGCCGCCAGGTCCACCACCAGCAGCGACGGCTTCCGCTGAATCATGTCCAGCAGCATTGTGTGCAGTGACGGTGAACGATGCATGTCCACGTCTCCCTGCACGGACACGACGGTCGCGTTGCCTTCCGCTCGAACCTGGGCAATGTCGGATGCCTCGGAACTCATGAGAACCCCTATTCTGCCGCTCGGGCCCCACCGCGGCAAGCGCTTCTCTCACGTGGCACCGCAGCGGCAGACCCGGACCCTACTGTCCGTCCGACCCGGCCGCAACCTCGCTTGTCAGACGAACTTGCAGACCCGAAGCCGCATCCCGCCGTCCGCCGGGCAGGAATATTCCATCTCATCCATGATCGTTTCGATGATGTGCACGCCCAGCCCGCCCGGCCGGACGTCTGCCAGGTCCCGGCTCCGAATCGTCTCCGGATCCACCTGCCGCCCGAAGTCCCGGATCACGAACTCCAGCCCGACGCGCCCGGAGCGCTCGATCCGCGTTGCCGTCAGGTCGATCGGGTGCCCCGGCTCGCCGGCATACCCGTGCTTGATGCAGTTGGCCAGCGCCTCGTCGATCGCCAGCACGATTCGCCCGGCCGTTTCCGCCGCAAACCCCGTTGCTGCGGCCATTTCCGCCACCAGCTTGCGCACCTCCGCCAGCTCCGCCGGCGCGCTGTGCACCCGACGATGAAGGGGCCTCGTCAGAAGTTCCTTTTCGCCCACGACCTGCTTATCCGCATGGTTCTATGGCGTACGATTCGATTCCACCGGCCCGTTGACAGTGGCGCGGATTTCCTCGCTCGCCTGCCCATCCGGGGACGCCGTACGCTCCGGCCCTTCGCCGCTCACTTCGCCCTGCTCCAGCCAGCGGCGCCACGCGCGGACACTCCCCGCCCGGGCCGCCTCGCTCGACGCATAATCATATCCTCGGCGAGTTCCCGTGATTCGCTCCAGCGCCAGAATCGCATAGAACCGGACACCCTCGTCCTCGTCATCGAGCAGGTCGATCAGCGTCGGCACAACGGTGGTGTCGCGCCGCTTCCCCGCCTCCACAATGTCGTTCATCCGATGGTGGATGTGCGGAGAGTGCAGGCCCTCCGGGTATGGCGGTGTCGCATGCCCGCACGCGCTCAGGAAGAGTGCCAGCACCGTCGCCAGGCATGCCAGATACTTGAAAAGTCTGCCCAATTCGGCTACCCAACGCGCAGAACCTGACCTTTGTCACGACGCGATGAAATCTGCAACACTCTGTCAAAACGGTGATTATAGAGCGGCAGGCCGCATACGCAACCGCGCCCCGCGCGCTATGCTTCGCACGGCATTTGCCTGCACTATCCTGGCCGGAACTGCCTGCACGGCGCCCCAAAGCGATCTCAATCACGGGGACTCCACGGAGAACTGGCCGATTCTCTGGCAACAATCCGGATTGCGCTGCGATTTCGCCCGACCCGCCCGATACCTCATCCGCGAACCGCAGCAGCTCGCCCGCTTCGCCGTCTGCGACGTCCCCGTCGATTTCCGTACCCAGATGGTCCTTATTGTGTTTCTCGGGCCCACCCGCAGCCACGATCTGACGGTGCGTTTCGAGCGCATCGAGGCGGACCGTTCCGCGCTGCGGCCGGTCATTGGGCAGTGCCGCGCCCCCGAACCCGACACCAGGCGGGCGCCCACGACTCCCTACTGCGTCGCCGTCATCCCGCGCGACGACCGAAATGTTTCAGGTTTCCGCCTTCCCGGTTCGATAGAATGACGCCGGGCGGAAGACCGTCCCCAGCACCCCCTGTCCGCCGAAGTGCCGCCATGAACTCAGCCCTTCTTGCCGCGGAGCCCTGCACGATCGGTATCGTGCCGGCCTCCCAGTCGCTCCGTGCCATCGAGCTGGCCGTCGTCGCCCCCGGCATGAGCCCGGCCGACCGCCGCCGCCAGATCGCGGCGTTTGTCGATTACGCCCGCTGCCCGGCCGTCCAGTCCACACGACACGCCGGCGCCTACTGCGACGGTTGCCTCTTGACCGCCTGTCTCTGCTATGTGCACGCCGATCGAACCGGAATGATCTTCGTGCCGTCGGTCGAGGACCGGCCGCAGCTCGAACCGGCCGTTCGCCAACTGCTTGTCTGGCAGCGGATTCATACGCCTGCCGACGGAATCCGTCTGCTTCAACTCATGGCCGATCCGGCCTCTCCCGCTGCCGCCCCCGACATCCTGTATGAAGCGGCCGGGTTTCGCCATCTCGCGGACCTGCACTATCTCCAGTGTCGAGTGAGGGAAGACGGTGAGCACTCGGTCGCGACGGACGCGACCTGGCTGGCCTACACCCCCGAGACTCATGCCGTCTTTACCGAGACGCTGCAAGCCACCTACCTGCAAAGCCTCGATTGCCCCGCGCTGGCGGGCGTGCGCACCATCGAGGACATCATCACAGGCCATCGGCATGTCGGGCGCTACGAGCCGGCCCTCTGGCAGGTGCTGCTTACGGGTGGTTCGCCCTCCGGCGTGCTGATCGCCGCCCTTCACGACGACCAGCATGCACTCGAAGTCGTCTACATGGGGATTGTGCCGGGTGCGCGCGGCCGGGGCTTCGCCGCGCGCCTGCTCCAGCGCGCAAACGACCTTGCCCGAATGAGTTCCATGCGATACCTCACGCTCGCCGTCGACGGTGCCAACGAACCTGCCCTGCGTGCCTATCTCCGCTTCGGCTTCACCCACCGCGCGACCCGCCGCGCGTTCATCGCACTGCCCGAGCCCGCCGGCGCGGCCGCGCCGCGCACCTAACCTCATGCGGAGGTTGATGATACCGCCTCGCTCGCCGATTCCGCCCTCCGGAATAATCCGCCGCGCGCACGCCGACTCACCGTCTTGTCCACAGTCTGTCCACTTTCCTGCCGGTTTTCTGTGGCAATGGTGTGGAAAACGCGGGGACAACTCCGTTTCAAAAAAAATCGTGCTTCGCATAAGTGCTCGCGCCGCATCCGGTCACAAGCGGTGGAATAGAGTGTCTCAAGTATTTAGACTGAACACACTGCTCAGCGCTGTTATCATCCCCCCCGGAGTTGAGCAGGACATTTCGTCGGTGACCTGATCGTTCGGAAGAATCGCCGACTCGACCGGTGCACAATCTGCTCTCGTCATCATCCCAATAACCTGTGAATCCACGGAGGAGGTGCGCGTTGACCACCCAGGTTTCCGATGCGCTGACGTTGATCCAGGAAGGCGTCGCCGAGAAGCTCGGCCCCAAGAAATTCCGCGTCTGGATCAAGGACAGTACCAACTTCGTCCTCGCCAACGGGCACCTCCGCGTTGACGTGCCCAACCCGTTCGTCGGCCGCTGGATCGAGAACAACTACCGCGAGACGATCTCCGAGGTCGCCGCCACCGTCCTGCAGCGGCCCGTCGAAATCCTCTTTTCCGTCGACGCCAACCTCGCCACCCGCGTTCGCAAGAAGCAGCTCGACTCTCAGGCCGAGTTCGTCGAGAAGAACCCCGAACGCCTCGCTCGAAGGTGGGCGCGCATGCCCGACCTCCCCGCACCGCAGCGACTCCGCTGCGACCTCGACGACTTCGTCGTCACCGACCGCAATCGCATCGCCCATTCCGCCGCGCAGTCCGTCTGCGCCGGCGGCGGTCCGCGCATCAGCCCGCTCTGCATCTTCGGCGGCTGCGGCCTGGGCAAGACCCACCTGCTCCAGGGAATTGCCAACCACATCCAGCAGCGCAGCGACGGCGTCCAGTGCCTCTACGTCACCGGCGAAGAGTTCACCAACCACTACGTCCACGCCGTGCGCACCAACCGCACCGACGCCTTCCGCACGCGCTACCGCCACCTCGACGTGCTCCTCATCGACGACATCCACTTCCTCGCCAACAAGCGCGCGACGCAGGAGGAGTTCCTCCACACCTTCAACGCCATCGACTCCTCCGGCCGGCAGATCGTCGTCAGCACCGACGTGCACCCGCGCCTCATCGGCCAGTTGTCCGAGTCGCTCGTCACCCGCTTCATGGCCGGCATGGTCGTCGAGATCGAACGTCCCGACGTCGAGTCCTGCCGCCTGATCCTCGCCCGCAAGGCCGAGCGAATCCACCGCGACATCCCCCCGGCCGTCATTGACCTCATCGCCGCGCACCTCCAGGGAACCAACATCCGCGAGCTGGAAGGTGCGCTGCTCAAGGTGATCGCCATGAGCGACGTCGCCCGCGTGCCCATCACCGTCCCCCTCGCCCACGGCGTCCTGAAGCACCACTCACGCCGCTCCCAGCCGCTCACCCGCTTCGGCGACATCGAAAGCATGTGCGGCACCTACTTCGGCGTCAGCCCGGCCGAGCTGCACTCCTCCCGCCGCACGCGTACCGTCGCCCTCGCGCGAAACGTGGCCATGTATCTGGCGCGAAAGCACACCCAGCTCAGTTCCACCGAGGTCGGCCGGCTCATGGGCAAGGACCACACCACCGTCCTGCTCGCCTGCCAGAAGATCTCCGCCAGGCTCCGCGCCGGCGAGGAAGTCATCTGGACTGCCCTCGACGGCGAGCACCGCGTTCCCGTCACGCAGGTCGTCAATGAACTCGAAAAACAGCTCGGGCGCTCCGCCGCGGGCAGCCCGTAGCCCGTTCCCCCATACGTGGCGCGGTAGCAGGCACGGCAGCCGGGATCGTCCCGGCTGTCGCCGCGCGCCGCCCGTTTGAACTTCATGCCGCTTTCCGTCACGATGAACGGCCGCCTCGCCACCGGGCCGGGGAGTAACTGGAGCCGAAATCGATGACGCTGATGATCAGCCCTTCGGGGATACGCGGCCTTGTCGGCCGCACCATGACCACCGAACTTGCCCGTGACCTCGGGCTGGCTTTTGCCGCCTGGCTCGACGGCGGCACCGTGCTCGTGGCGCGCGACTCGCGCGCGTCCGGTGCCGAACTCGCCGATGCCGTCGTCGCCGGCCTTACCGCCGGCGGCTGTGACGCCATCCGCCTCGGCCTCGCCACCACCCCCGGCACCGGTTTGCTCGTCCGCCGGCTCGGCGCCACCGGCGGCGTCGTCCTCACCGCCTCTCATAACCCTGTCGAGTGGAACGGCATCAAGTTTCTCGATCGCACCGGTGCTGCGCCGTCCCCGCACGATGCGCACGCCATCATCGACCGCTTCCAATCGCGCCGCTTCGCCCCCGTCGCCGCCGACCAGCGCGGCATCGTTTCTGCCAACGCCGATTGCGACGCCGTCCACGTCGAGACCGTGCTGGGCCTGCTGCCTGTCGATCGCATCGCGGCCCGGCGCTTCACCGTCGTCCTCGACAGCATCAACGGCGCCGGCTGCAAGTCCGGCCGCACGCTGCTCGAAGCGCTCGGCTGCCGCGTCGTCCAGCTCAACGGTACGCCCGACGGCAACTTCGCTCATCGCCCCGAGCCGGTCGCCGAGAACCTCACCGGCCTCAGCGCGCAGGTCCGCGCCGCCGGCGCCGCCGTCGGTTTCGCCCAGGACCCCGACGCCGACCGCCTCGCCGCTGTCGACGAAACCGGCCGCTTCTTCGGCGAGGAATATTCCCTCGCCCTCGCCGCCGAGTGCACCTTCCGCCATCGCCCCGGCGCCGTCGCCACCAACCTCTCCACCTCGCGCATGATCGACGACGTCGCCGCCCGCCACGGTTCGCTCTGCACCGTCCATCGCAGCCCCGTCGGTGAGGCCCACGTCGTCGAGGCCATGCGCCGCCACAATTGCGTCCTCGGCGGCGAGGGCAACGGCGGCGTCATCGACCCCCGCGTCGTCTTCATCCGCGACAGCCTGATTTCGATGGGACTGATCCTGCAACTGATGTCTGAAGATGGCCGGCCGCTCTCCCAGATTGTCGACGCCCTGCCGCGCTACGCCATGCTCAAGCAGAAGTTGGCGCTCCCCGCCGAGCGGATTCACGAAGTGCTCCGCCGCTTCCGCGAAGCCGCCGCGGGGCAGCGCGTCGACGACCGCGACGGCGTGCGCGTCGACCTGCCCGACGGCTGGGTGCTGGCCCGCGCCTCAAACACCGAGCCGATCATCCGCCTGGTCGCCGAGGCGCAGACGCCTGAGCGGGCCGCGGAGCTGATTGACTCCGTCCGCCGCGCCGCCGGCGATCTTCTGCCGCCCGATGCGCCGGCGCAGTGAACGACCGCGAACGGCCCCTAGGACGTGCTTGTGCCCTCCCGATATGTCCGCGCCTACGCCTTGCCGGTCGAGTACCGCAGGTAGGTGCTGCCGTCGACGCGCTTGATGAAACCCAGTTGCCGCATGTAGTCCGCCAGGTCCTGGCGGCAGAGAATCTCCACCGCCGAAACGTCGCGCAGCCGCGCATCCGCCATCAGCCGGTTGATCAGCAGCCGTCCCAGCCCGCCGCCCCGCTCACGCCGCGACACGACAAAGTCGTACGCCACCGCGCGATACACCCCGTCCGTGATCGCCCGCACGTAGGCCACGACGCGCTTTCGCCCTTCCTCCAGTCGTACAATCGCCACATTCACATTCGATCCCGCGATGCAGCGCCGCGTATCCTCCAGCGTCCGTTCGTGCCCCCACGTCTCGCCGATGAACATCTCCCACACGTCGTGAATCTGCTCCTCGGTCAGTTCCGTGACGAACTCCA